>JBDNGJ010000096.1:0-5833 GCA_041689365.1 Virgibacillus sp. | reverse complement strand
TGTACAGCAGACTTGTAGCGGAAAACTTAAAATTTGCGGATGACGGGGCTAAATTGATGATTAAATACGGGTGGTTGGAAGAGCCACCAAGAGCACTTGACCGTGATGAATTAGCAAAGAAAAACAAGGGTGACTAATAGTGCCCTTCTATGGTTACTATTAAATAATAGCTTCATTATCTGCAGCAGTTGTACAAGCCTTTTAAAAGTTCTAGTCTTTTAGTTTTTGGTCAATCCAATATCCACTTATAAAAAGCTAAATTAAGTTAAATCTTTCTTCGCAACCTCCATTATGTTGGTGCGGGCAAAGAAATCAAACCCCTTTGAGTTTTAGGTAGCATCCGCTCAACTGTCGAAAGATGGTCCCTAATCCCTCCGCCTATTCATCTAGAATCTCTCGCGTCTTCTCAAGAATTTCCTCGTCCTTCAACCGAAATTTAAATTCCACTCGTCTGGAATCAGCCGCACTATAAACACCTGCGTCATTTGTCCGGAAGTCGGTATAAGACTTGCTGTTCACTGTTAACTTTTCCTGCAGATGGTCTTGAATATTTTTATATGGAAAGTCGTCACTAAGAATGTAGGCTGCGACACTGTACGCCCTTTCCTGTGCTAGCTCAAGATTATATAAATAGCTGCCGTCGCGATCTGTATGACCTTCGATAATGATTTCCGCAATGTATCCTTCATAGCCATCTTTCAGTAAAATATCCAGATACTTCGGGACAAATTCATCCAAAAACTGAAATGACGCCGGCTTCAATTCGGACTTATCATATGCGAATAAAATTTCTGTATCAAAGATGATTGCCCCTGTCTTTTCATCCACTTCAATTTCCAAAGTTGAATCGCTGAATTCCGTCTGCAGCTCATTCACAAGTTTGGCCCGTACTCCCATAATTTGATCAATGGTCTTTTTCATTTCTTCAATTTGCAGGGATTTGATAATCATCATTGTAATGAAAATTAAGATGAAACATAATAAGATAATCGTCAACAAATCGGTAAACGATGGCCAAAAATGTCCGTCATCCTGTTCCTTTTTAAAGAGTCGCTGGTATTTAGTAGTCATTTTGTCTCAACCCTATACCGTTCGTTCCAGGCTGCTGGCTAACGGTATTCAGCTGCCGATTTAACCCTTGAATCTCCCGACCGAGATCCTGCAGGGTTTGTTGAGCATAACGGGAATTGCTTTGCCCAATTTCTTCAGTCAGTCGCCGTATTTCCTGGAATTCCTTCTTGATCCCTTCATTCGTCATTTCCACTGAATCAGTTATATTTCGTGCTACCTTATCAAGCTTCTCCCCGAGTCCCCCCTCCAGATTAGCCACATAATTGGAAAGTGTATTTTTTAAAACGTCAACACTTACTTCCAACTGATTTTCACGTTGATTGAACGTATTGTTCATCTGGGATATCGTCTTGTTTATCTCGTTAATAAGCTGGTTATTCTGCATGCCGACTTTCTCGTACGTATGGGTTGCTTCATTTATTTGTTTTTCAAATACCTTCGATTCCTCAGAATGTGCTTTCAAATGACTATTAAACGTTCGGTTAAATTCCTTCAGCTCGTCAAAACGATCTATTAACAGATACTTATATTCAGCCTGTGTTTGATTGATCACTTCAAGCGCTTGCGGTAATTGGACAATCGAATCGCCCATTTTATCAAATTGCTTTGACAGTTCCCCAATGTAGGAGATAATTCCCGCCAATTTCGAGCTTAGGTCGCTACCGAAAACCTGTTTAAACTCTTTATTATGCGCATCCATTTTATTGACCAGGTCATTATTTTTCTGGGTAATTTTTTCAAATGCAGCTTGTATAGATTCCTGCCCTTCCATGATCGAAGACGTAAACGATTTTAATTCGACAACGGATTCCTCGAATTGATTCAGGGTATCCATTTGAGTTGTCGAAACTTCCTTCACTTTTTCATAGGTATTCTCAAATGCCTTAGCCATCCGCTCATTTTTCCCATCCATTCGTTTAAAATAGGAAAACAGTGAATCAAAATTGGCATTTAACTTTTTGGTAGATTCACCAAATCCATCTGTCACCTCTTTCATATGGTGGAACAGTTCCTGGAATTCCTGCAGATTACTGGAGAGTCCTTCATTAAACTTGGCCAAATCCTTTGCAGATTGCTGCAGCCCGCTTGTATATTCCTGAAAGCCTGAAAATGAATTTTCAATCCCGTTTAGTGATTCCTGGTTCGTTTCCTGCAAATGCTGAATGGAATGATTTATGGTCTCTGACACTTCAATCAGCCGGCTTATCCCTTCCTGTTCATCCCCATCTAAATTGGATTCTACTTTTAACATGATATCTGTTAGCATATATTCCGTGTTAAAGATTTTAATAAGCACGGTCATGATGAGGGAAAGCCCCATCCCCGCTATACTCGTGTAGAACGCCACATCAATTCCCGATAGTACTGCAGCTATATTCTCAACCAATTGAGCGCCGGTCGCATTAATACTTCCAAGTGATATTGTAAGACCGATAAATGTTCCCAGTACCCCAATCAATATAAAAATGGAAACAGTCATCTGTACCATTTTGATGAGATTGACAACGGGCACGTTAAACACGCGCCACCCGGAAAATTTCTCTTGTACAAAGGTCTCCGGTTTCACCGATTCCTTGTCACGGATTCTATCAAACTGTGCTCTAAATGTTTTTAGTGGTTCAATATCCATTTGATCTGTTGTTTCTATATAATTTCTAATTTTTTTAAGCTTGGTAAATAGACCAAGATGAACAAACACAGTTAAGAAAAAACTAATGAACAGAATCACGAAAATGAGCTCGGTAACTGGATTTGATAAAATGTCTTCTGCTATACGCTCACTCGTAAAAACCTCCAACAATAATTGCAGCATAGATACTCCTCCTGATAGAATCTCTTTCTATATTGCTATTCAAGGGGAGGACAAATCATGTTTGTTTTTGTGGACAGGGCGGGACGTGGGGGCAGTTCCTTGTCCCACCTAGTTAAACCAGCAGCTCTGCCACCACTAATGCATGGTCCGAGTAATTATTAAGCCTTTCCTGTTGTGATAAATCACCTTTTTCAACAGGTCGGCTATTTTCCTGGAAAGAAATATGTAATCCAGTCGAAATCCATTTTGCTTGGTACTAAACCACGTATAATCCGTGGTGGTTGGATGGCGTATTTTCCATGCGTCTACCCACCAAGCTGCTTCAAAATATGAATATAATTACTATATTTCAATGGAGTCTTAGCATTTTCTTCTCGCGACACTGTATAAATATCACCCATTATAACAGCGCGCTTATCTTTATGTTTTTCAGCAAACTCAGTTGAGTTGATACTGCCAAGAGAAATTGTCAGACCGATAAACGTCCCCAATACCCCAATCAATATAAAAATGGAAACGGTCACTGAACCATTTTGATGAGATTGACAATAGACACGTTAAACACACGCCAACCGGAAAATTTCTCTTGTCCAAAAGTCTCCGGTTTCATCGATTCCTTGTCAGGGATTTTATCAAACTACGCATTTAATGTGTTTAGCGGTTCAATATCCATTTGATTTGTTGTTTCTATATAATTTCTTATCTTTTTAAGCTTAGTAAATAGACCAAGATGAACCAAAACGGTTAAGAAGAAGCTAATTGACAGAAATAAATGGAGGATAATAACGTTCTATCGAAATATAACTTATTTAAGTTGGAAAACAAATCATTTTTTTCATTAAAAATTTGGTTTAATAAGGGTATATCAATATCAGAAGATTTTAAAGCCTCCACTTTCTTGACATAAGAAAGTCCTTGCCGACTATATTAGAAGTAGTAGACAATATAAATGTTAAGAGCGCAATTTTGCAGACCACCCCCCTTAAACCAAACTTTTTGTTAAAATATTTTAGTGATCTTTTATGACTTGACTCATTAACAATAGTTCACATCGTAACCTCTACTTTAATGCTCTAAACTTGACTTGTTTTTCAATCAATAATTTTAGCTTTAAAAATATCTGTCATATGCTCTAAAAACATGTCATGCTTAATTAGATTAAAGTCGGCTACACATGAGCGCTGTACTCTCACGGAATACCCAAGAGAAGCCGCTTCCTGAATGGTGGAATAAACACAAATCGATGTACAAACTCCGGCAACCTCAACTTCGGTTGTTTCAAAACGTTCTAGTTCTTCGGCCAATTCTGTTCGAAAAAAAGCATTATACTTCGTTTTGTTCACTTTTCGAATACGATCAGTAATAGCCAAAGCATTATATGCCTCTTCGATTGGCTTTAACCATTCGGCACCAGGTGTCCCTTTAACGGCATGAACTGGCCAGGCAGAAAATTCTGGATCATCTGTTTCGTGGTTATCACCACACAAATACACCATACCTCCATTTTCAACTGTATTATGTATCTCATTAATAATATAAGGAACAATTACCTGTCCTGGCTTGCCACAGGTAAGGGCTCCGTCATCCGCAATAAAATCGTGAATCATATCGACAACAATCAATGCCTTACTCATTATAAATTCCTCCCTCGTTAAGAAATACTTATTTTTACTTACAACCAAAATAGAAGGTAAACTAAATTCATGGAAAATAGTCGAAATCGGCCTCGGTTAAAGGTAGTTATACAGGATTCTGCAAGAGTCCTAATTCCATATGATATAGAACTCCTTTCCTCCTTGTTTTATCATATAAATTATGAACAAGTGTATATTCTAAGAGCTGAGTACCTTCCGTTGTTAATTCAAATTGGGTATATATTCCATTAATTTAATTTGATAATTATAATAGTCCTCCATAGTTCCAAGACACATTCTGTAATAGCAATATCTTAATTATTTCTATTAAATGCTTGGATTCTTGAAGTTGCTTAAATCGATTATTTATTAATGCTGTTATCTTTTCGCTATTTTCTTATTAGAATTAGAAGAATCAACTTGTGTTACAAACTTCCTTATCATACATATCTTCCTAGCTTACGAGCTTCACCTTACCTATTTACTGTTACAAAGGACACATCCATCTTAAATACTAATTGTAAAGCCTTGCTTGAGACGTTTATACGGAACTAAACTATCATAACAATAACATTTATTTATTCTCTTAATTTAATTAGCTGTTTTGCCAAATCTAAGAAATTAATCTTATTTTCATGAGTAACTTTTTCAATCCATTCAATTCTAATATTAGAACTGCCCTCAAAAGCTCCGCATAAACTTCCAACAATAGCACCATTAGTATCCGCGTCGTCACCTTGATTGATAGCTGAAATCATTCCTTGTTGAAAGTTACCATTTGCTGCATAAAATACACCTAATGAAAAAGGAATTGACTCGTAGCTCTTCATACTTCCGCCTATATATTGATATAAAAGTGAACAAACGTTTTCTAACGATAATGATCTGTTGGATTCAACAATATCAATGGATAACAAAATTCTTTTTGCTAATGACGGAGTAGGTATGTCGAAGCCATTTTCTTCCCCTACATAAGCTCCATACAAAGCTGCCTCCATTACTTGTTTAATTGTACAGTTTCCAGCTACTGCTTTAGATGTTGCTGCCGCAATGGCACACGTTCCACTCATCCCTGGTTTACTTCCATGAGATGGCTTAGCTGATTTTATCGCATATTCTATTGCTTCATCTACGCTCTTATTATAGAATATACCCAATGGAGCAGCACGCATTGCTGTTTATGGCATAATAAAAATACATAGTTTGGCGGTGTAAAAGTACATAAGCATTTTCGCTAAAAAAGCCTTGCCAGTCATCCAAAAATCTATTAACCTCTTCATGTGATCAGCTAAAAAACATGAGGAGGAAATGAAAG
>JBDNGJ010000095.1:0-1803 GCA_041689365.1 Virgibacillus sp. | reverse complement strand
GTTGGCATGAAATACCTCCTTCCTTAAACCGTCTTATAAGATACTTTTAAGCCTTTTGCCATACCAACAACATCGTTGAATTCTTTGACGTTTTTGGCATCAATTGTGACGTAATACGTGTCTCCACTACCATTAGTCCCCTTAGTATCCATAGAACTATGTTGATCAACAGTTAAATTCGTGTTTAACTCTTTCCGAAGTTCTTTATTCAATTCATCGAATTGTGTATCGATAATTAAATCGGCTCGCATATCCGAAGTTGCTAGATTCGGCTGGAAAGCATTCGCGGTTATAGCTGATAAATTATCCATAGACCGTTTGACTTTCGATTGAGCGCTATCTATTGATTTTGTAATAGCCCATCCAAAGTCTGCTTTATGCAAGTCCCGAAGCGCCCCATCTTTTGGTGGAGAAAACGGGAAGAAATCTCGAATTGTGCTTGCTACATTACCAACCGTTTTCTTCACTTTACCGATCATGCCTTTAATACCGTCAATGGCGCTTTGTATAATTTTTTTACCGGAATCATACAGGTCTATCCCGTCAAAAATACTTGTGATGTTATCCCATATGTTCGATATTATATCCTTTGCTTTATTCATTGCATTGTCTATCGCATCTTTCATGGCGTTAAATTTATCCTTCACCCAGCCCCATATTTTGGATGCTATTTCCTTTGTTTTATTCCATATTTTGCTCCACGTATCTTTAATCCAACCCCATACAGCCTTCCATATTTTAATTGTCCATTTTTTAATAGAATCCCAGTTTGCGATAATCAGAGCAACTAGAGCTATTACAGTTGCTATAACCCAACCGACTGGACCTAATGCGATAAACCACGCCGCCGCAACTCTAGCTGCTTGAATAAGACTTTGTGCACCTACCCAAACCCACTTTGCGACAAACATAGCTGATTGTGCTATCATCTTAGCCGCCGCCACAGCTAGTTTTTTACCTGTTGCAAGCGTCCATGCCGCCGCCATCTTACCTGCATGAAGCAAGGCCTTAGTGCCCATCAGTGCCCATTTCGCAATAAATATAACTGATTGCGCGATGAATTTTGCCACCGTCGTTACCGTTTTTGCAATAAAACTCCCCAGTGACTTAATCATCATGCCTACACCTGTGACCAACTTCGCACGCATCATACCTGTTTTAAGCCAGATAAGTGATGCCATACCACCGAACGCAGATTGAACTAAAACGATGCCAGGCACTAAAGCAAGGAGAATTCCGCTTAGCGAGACAACCCACGCAATAACTTGTCCTATCATGGGATTAGCTTTCATCATGCTGTTAATCCAACCTAAAAACCCATTCACGATATCAAGTATTTTAGTTCCTAAAGGAGCCATGCCTATTCCTAAATTGACAATAAATGTCGTAATGTTGCCGATTAAACTTAATACTTTTGGTGCGTTTGTTTTTACGAAATTAATGAATTTTTGGAAACTTTTCGATTCACTTAATGATTTCGCCCACTTAGAGAATTTTTCAGTTAGTCCGATCAGTCCATTTTCCATATCTAAACCTAGTGGGGAAAATGCTTTCATTAACTCCATAAAGCCATTTAACACATTGCCTGCGATTATTCCCCAATTTTTAATTGCAGAAGAACCACGCGTGGCAAAAAAGTTAATAAAACTCTTAAATTGTTTTGTTTCAGAAAATGCATTGAATTTATTTAATAGCCATGTCAGTGAATCTGCCACTGGTTGTACGATAGGTTTAATCTTACCAAGTAGAGACGTTGCTACTTTTAAGCCTGCCGCGAATACTTGGAATACAGGCTTTTCTGTT
>JBDNGJ010000094.1:0-11190 GCA_041689365.1 Virgibacillus sp. | reverse complement strand
CCCGTAAGGAAACTACTGAAACTCTGTTTTGATCCAAGAATTGATCCAGTATTGGAACAGTTTCAGATTGCGGACGCATAGAGTCTAAATCAACTGCCTGGAAAACCAGTTGATCAAAATCATGGCTGAATTCTCTTGCTTGCTCCACCAGCTGTCTTTCAGAAGGATCTAAAAGATGTCCGATAAATTTGGAATGGTCTGCCATAATCTTTAAGAAGAATAGATTTTCTTGGATAATCGTATCAGGTTCGGGGACAAGTTTTCCTTCGTTGAGGTCTTTTAATCTGTTGGCAAAATAAGCTGCTTCTCTGCTAATATGGTCAACTAATAATGGGAAGTTATTTGATTGGATTTCACAACGTAAAGTTAACCCTAAAACTTTTCTTTTGTAACTCCAAATGGCAACAGCTGCCTGATAAACCTCTTTGTTAAAAGCTTGAACTTGGCGCAGATCTGAGTTTACAGAAAACCTTGCCAATTTTTCTTCTATTCGATCAAAAAGGGTGATGAACTGTTGGGCTTCTTCAATTAATCGCTTTTGTTCATAGGTGAATCCCAAGCTTAGAAATAAAGCATGCTCCTTCATGATTCTCGACCAAAATTGAATTTCATCCAAGGATTTCGTTACAATTGGATTCGTCAATATATCCCCTCCTGATTTTACTCTTCCTTCCCATATTTATGTATGTCAATTTGTCCCTATTCTTGCTATTCCATAGGACTGTTTAAAACCTTTTTTCGCAGATAAGAAAGTATAACTACTTTCTTACTGCATAAGTGCAACTAAGGCAATTCGCCCAAAGGCTAGGCGAATGCCAAGTTTTCTAAGATGCTTTCTTAGATTTCTCGCTTGTGAGGTGAAAACAGTGATTCACAGGTTAAATCTCACCAATACTCACATAATTTTCACCATAAAATTCACAGTAAAAAATGGCTTGGATATTCCTCCATGCCATTTTCCTTACTAATATCTGCTGTTAAATTAAAGTCCCGATAGCACAACAATGTTTCTGAAAATTAATTTCAATACTAAACAATTTTACTGCTCATAATAACTCCTAAAATAATAAATACTATTTGGACAATAAGACTATAAATATTTGGATGTGTCTCTATATAAAGAACGTGAAAATTACTAATAATTATCAATAGCGAAATCCTTGATAAAACAGTACCAATAAATAAACCTACTAGACCTCCAACTAGCGTATCCTTTATATCCATTAGCCAATAATCACCTTCTCCTTTGGATAGTGATATAAATCCCTTGCTTCTTTACCTCTCATAAGAAACAAAAATGAGAATATCCCAATTCTGCCTACAAACATCATGAAAATAATGACACATTTACCGATAGTGCTTAACTCTGAGGTGATTCCCATGGAAAGTCCAGTCGTCCCAAAGGCTGAGCAAACCTCAAAAATTATTTCTATGATTGGAAAAGGCTCAATGCTCGCTAAAAAAATAATTGCCGTTGCACAAAGCATAATTGCCGTTGTAATTACAATAAAGGACCGATAAATATCGTCTGGATCAATTTCTCTTCCATACACTTTAATACTGGATTTCCCTTTCGCATGATTAAGAATCGCTAATAACATAATAGCAAAAGTTGTGGTTCTAATTCCCCCACCAACACTACTTGGAGAGGCACCGATAAACATTAAAATACAAATAACTAACAATGTCGGAATCGTGAATTCACTAACATCCATGGTAGCTAAACCACCATTTCTTGTGGTAACGGACTGAAACAGGCTATAAAATATTTTCTCATGCCAAAGCTTACCTGCTAAAAAAGCGTTGCGTTCTAAAATATAAATTAATAGCCAGCCAGCAAGTAAGAGACTGAAGAAAGTGAAACTTGTTATTTTCGTAAAAAGGGAGAAATGATATTTATTATTAATATCCCGATAATTTCCACTAAGTAAATCCTGAACCTCTATTAGTACAGGAAATCCAATTGCTCCTAATATTAGCAGAAGCATATTTATAAATTGCACAAAATAATCGTGAGCAAAAGGGATTAGCGAAGACCCGGTTATATCAAATCCTGCATTAGTTGTTGCGCTCACAGCTCCAAAAAAGCCCTGTAACAAAGCTTCCTGCCATGTGTCAAAATAACTCAAAAAATATGTGCTCAAAACGATTGTTCCAAATAATTCAATGATAAGTATTATTTTAAAAATACTTATCATTAATTTTACCAATCCGGAAAACGTTGTTCTGTTTTGATCAATCTTAATTAACTGTCTTCCTCGAAGCCCAACTTTCTTTCCAAGTATTATCCATATAAAAGTTCCTAAAGTCATAATTCCAATTCCACCAAACTGCAGAATTATAGCAAGGACTACTTTTCCAACAGCATTAAATGTTTCCGCAGTTGAAACAACAGTTAATCCTGTAACACTTATTGCACTTACTGCAGTGAATAATGTATCTATAAAGGATAAGCCTACACCTGTTTGATGAAAATAAGGAATGCTAATTAAAATTGTTGAAAATAAAACTGCAATTAAGTAAAAAAGAACAATGAGATGAATAGTAGATAAACGATTTATAAATAAATTGAATGCTGACATCACTGAAAAAAACCCCTTAACACGCATTTAAACTATCCTTTTTGAAAAATCATAACTATATCATAAAACTTAACATAAAAAAGCACAATATAAAGTTAATGAGATTTAAATGATTATTGTTTCCATAATGGATTCTAATAATCACTTCAACCACGTTCTACCAACTTAATTGAAAGAATCCAATACAAAATATACTTTTAAGACAACACTTACTTATATTAATTTAATATTATGTAGATACTGTAAAGAACACCCTAACAAGGAAAGGAAGTACCAACTTGAAGCAAAAACCAGTACGTAAAGAATTTGCAGTAATTGGGTTAGGGCGTTTCGGTGGAAACTTGTGTAAGGAATTGGTAAGCCAAGGTGTTGATGTCCTGGCTTTAGATAAAAGCCTAGAACGTGTTCAAGAATTTTCATCTTTAGTTAGCCATGCTGCCGAATTAGATGCTATAGATGAAGAATCATTAAAAACCGTGGGAATCAGTAATTTTAATTGTGTAATTATAAGCCTTGGCGAGGGTATACAATCAAGTATTTTAGCAACGCTTATCCTGAAAGAAATGGGAATAGAACAAGTGTGGGTAAAAGCACAGGATGAATATCACGAGAAAGTGTTAAGAAAGATTGGTGCTGATAAGATAATTCACCCTGAACGTGACATGGCGATTCGTATTGCGAACCATATAGTATCAGATAAAGTAACTGATTACATAGAGTTATCTGACAATTATAGCATCGTGGAAATTATAGCAAGTAAAAAAATTGCTGGAAAGACATTATCGGAACTTGATATACGAGCTAAGTACAATTGTAGTGTGATCGCAATTAAAAGAAGCTCCAACAATATTTTAATCTCTCCCCCGGCTGATATGAAAATTATTAGTACCGATATTTTAATTACAATAGGGAGTAATAAAAATCTTGAACATTTTGAGAGTGAGGGGGTATAGCTAGTTGAATGAGAAAAACATAATAAAAAGATTAGATCCTCCCCAATTCTTATTATTGATATTTTTGACATTTATATTTTTAGGGACTTTATTATTAAAGTTACCCCTTGCTACTACTGACCATATAACTGTTCTTAATGCCTTTTTCACAGCAACATCCGCAATGACAGTAACTGGTCTTATAGTAGTAGATACAGGAACAGCGTTTACTTTATTTGGGCAGATTATAATTCTTTTTTTGATTCAACTTGGAGGATTAGGAATTATGACTTTTGCCGTTTTTATTTTTTTAATGGCAGGTAGAAAGATTGGTTTTAAGGAACATGTATTAATTACCCAATCATTAAACCAGAATTCAATCGGTGGCGTGATTATTCTGGCAAAAAAACTCCTAGTATTCTCCTTAATAGTTGAAACGATTGTATTTACCTTGCTATCAATCCGTTGGGTACCCATTCTAGGCTGGAAGGGTGGTTTGTTTGCTAGCTTATTTCATTCCATCTCTGCTTTTAATAATGCGGGTTTTTCCACATGGTCAGATAGCTTATCACGGTTTATTGGAGATCCCATTATAAATATAATTATTACATTTTCATTCATACTAGGTGGTATAGGCTTTACAGTGATCTTCGATATTTGGAAGAAGAAAAAATTTGGAAAGTTCAGCTTACATACAAAACTAATGGTCATTGGTACGATTGTAATAAATATCATTTCAATAATTTTTGTGTTATTACTAGAATTTGATAACCCAAACACAATTGGTAACCTCCCATTAGGTGATAAAATACAAGCATCCTATTTTCAAGCATTAACACCTAGGACTGCAGGATTTAACACACTTGAGATAGCTAGTTTAAATGACTCGACCCTGTTTTTTATAATTTTATTAATGTTCATTGGTGCGGGTAGTGCCTCAACAGGTGGCGGGATAAAATTGACCACATTTCTCGCACTTATGCTCTCCGTTAGTTCATTTATTAAAAAGGAGAGTGAAATAAGCATTTTTCAACGGGCAATTACTGATTCAACGGTCGTCCGCTCATTAGCCATTACTGTCATTGGTGTCACTTTTGTTTTTATAGGTATTTTTATTCTGGATATAACTGAAGATGCTTCGTTTATTATGATTGTTTTTGAAGCTGTATCCGCATTTGGTACTGTTGGTTTATCCATGGGATTAACTGGAGATTTAACTTCGGTTGGTAAAATAATAATTATTACTATTATGGTTATCGGTAAAGTCGGACCATTGACACTAGCCTTTTCTATAGCAAACCATAAAAAGGTTAATGTTCGATATGCAAGAGAACAAATATTGACTGGCTGATGGAGTAATTACTTCTTATACAACAAGTAATATAATAATCCAAAATGAGGTGTGAAAATGGAAAATCATATAATAATTATTGGTTGGAACGAACGATCCAAGCAATTAATTAAGGAAATTAATGAAAAAAAAGAGGATGAAAAAGTAGTATTAATTGATGCTACTCTAGATAATCCGCCTGAACTTAATTCTACGTTTATAAAAGGAGATGCCTCTAATAGGGATACGCTTGCACAAGCAAATATCGAACATGCTAATACAGTTGTTGTAACTTCGTATTCTACTGGAGGTGAAGAAGAGGCAGATCAGTACAGTATTCTAGTTACCATTTCTATAAGGGTAATTAATCCGAATGTAAAAATCATAACAGAACTTCATACAAAGAAACATATTGAAAATGCTAAAAGAGCAGGAGCTACAACTATCATTAGAGCTAATGAGTTTATGGGAGGTATATTATTCCATGAAACGTATACTGATTGTTTAAATAGATCGTCTATTGAACAAATAATCTCCCAACAGTATAAAACTTTGCCTGTTCCTAATCACTTGATTGGAAGACAGTTTAGAGAATGTCAGGATAACTTTTTAGATAAAGATGATCTACTCATTGGGATAATTTGTAATGGAAAAATGTCAATTAACCCTGCTTCTGAAAAAATAATAAACAATGGTGATTTGCTGATTTCAATATAGTATTAACTTGTCGAGTGGCACCAGTTAGCTTAACAATAATTATTTTTCCTGACTTCCTATTGGTCCTTACCATCGATGTTTTTTAAAAATAACTTTCCAATATCTTTCCTTCTTCATTAAGAAATTGTAATTCACTCTTTTCAAATTCATCCGAACTTAATCCATGGAACAACCATGCTTTCAATTCTTTACCTTCCAAAGGGATAATTTCAGCATTATGAATACCCAGTTGTACTTTAGCAACTTCGGACGCAGCAAATCCAATTCGGTAACCATCATGCCCTGTTAAATTTCCAGCATTTCCTTCAGCGATATCTCCAACACCGACCATTTCAGCAAACTTCCAACCATATTTATTTTTAGTTATTATTGCTGCCGCTAAATAGTTCTCTGGTTTATCGACTTCAGAATAGAAAAAGACATATGATACATTCTTATCTTCAGAGAATTTAGTATCAATAATTTCCAAAAGCTCAAAGTTTGGTTCTTCTGTATTATTTAAAGCCTCTTTTGGTGTAGCGAATGAATTATTCCTTTTGTTAAAATCTAAAGAAACATAAACTCCTATTGTCAAAATAAGTACGGTTACAATACTAATAATAACTTTTTTCATTCTCTTCTCCTTTCTTCCGAGAAATATTAATTCTTCTTTAACAATTGCACTCGGTAGCATTTCTGTATTTATTCACTAGACAGGCTGGCGCCCACTGAAACCTCAAGCGATTGGCGTTATTAGCGATAGGAATTAACTCCCGATCTTAAAATTTTAAACCCTTTAGTTAAATTAACTTATTATCGGTAAGATTCGTTCTTCTGCCCATTGAAGTATAAACTGTTTTTGACGAGGGTTTAAGTTTTCAGGTAAATCTTCTCTTCGAAATAATCTATGTTCTTTACTTTCTATTCCCTTTTGTTTTAATTGACCCTTAAATCCCCTTGCCTTAAAAATAACCTGAACACTATACACCTTATCTTTGTTTGGGTATTGAACAAAACAACTTTCCCCTGAATAAATCCCAAATAATTCTAGTTCATTGACTTCCAATCCCGTTTCCTCAAAGGTTTCTCTTTTAGCTGTTTCTTCAAATGATTCTCCAATTTCCATTACTCCACCAGGAATACACCAATTATCTTCATCAGTTCGATGTTGTAATAGTATACATTTATCCTCTTCAACAATTACCCCACACCCAACTGTAAATAGTGTTTCATGACCAATAAGCTTTCTCATATCTTCAATATAGTTCATTTTAAGTTATACTCCTATAAAATTTAGTTGTTAGATTTATCTTCTAAAAATTAAACTGTTAATCCTCCGTAACGTTACTATTAATTAATAGAACAAGATCAACCTTGAAATATTCTAAGCTTTTCGTTTCCGAAATTCCAAATTTTCTGAAACAGTTTACAAAATAATAAGATCGATTAAATGCCGACCTTATCGCGTTTGTTGAAGAGGGTTGTTGCGCCATCACCTATTCTAGTTCGTTTCTTTTTCCCGTAATTTTTCAACAAACGCATCTAGTTCCTTTTCTTTATTCGATTTAAAGATAATCCCCTTATCATCTGTAATGATATACGTTGGAGAATCGTCATATAAGCCCAACAGCTCTTTCGTATTTTTAACACTATTAGCATGCGTCATCGTCACTGTTTGAAATTGAAAATTCCCATTCGAAATTGGGTAGGCATCGTATCCACCTTTTTCATTCGTTTTCGGATTGTAAACATAAAGCCCATATTTTCCTTTGTCCACTGTCATTTCCGCAACAATTTCCTCTTTTGAATAAGGAATAACGGTTACCTTTTTTGTATCATAGGTGGGCAGTTTTTCATGGTTTTCAAAAAGAGTTCCAATCGTAACTAGTTCTTCTTCATAATTCCCTTTAATCTCAATGGATACCTTTTGCTCCATTTTTAAATCAGTAAACGAATCTACTTCACCATTTACAACTGTATCGTTCCCTGTTTGCGCCAGAAACGCTTCAATGTTTTTTTCGTTTTCATCAAAATCCATCGTTTCCATTTGGTTTTCTGTCAATGTATCCCCTACATAGACTACTACCGTATTATTCTCATGGTTTACATCGTGTATTTTTCCTTCAACAGACACAATCTGATTGTTTGCACACCCTGTTAACAATAGGCTTATAAACATAAAAATTCCGAAACTAAATCTCATAAGAACCCCCTTATTTCTGCTTCTGGGTTGTATCCTATTCTCTTAATATTTTGATTCAACTGTAACACAAATGTAATGGAATATTTAACCTCTAATGGATCCACTTGCAAGTTGTAATTCGCAAGTTAAATCTCACCTATAATCATATAATTCTCATCGTTAAATTCTTAAAAGGGAAACAACCGTCAGTCAAAGTCCAATCTCTGATAAATTAATTCTCCACCATCCGAATATCCCTTTATTTGAACGCCTTCCTCACCATTTTTTTGTATAGATAATATGTCGTTAGGTGTTAACAGATAGAACAAATTGTATCCTTTCTTCCTGTTAACGATTTTAGCATCAGTACCATTGATAGTTAGTTTCCTGATATTTTTATTTTTAATGAGACCGTAGAAGAAGGTCGTTTCATCTTTAGTTGAACTCACACCCCAAGCAATGTTTTCTGCCTCTTTTATTGCAGGTATCTCAGTACCTGATGATATTTCCCAGTCCACACCGCTCTTCTTTAACAATTTTGCTCCGTATGTTTCAATAGGTGACTCTGTCTTATAAAATACCACTTTACCGTTCTTCGTCTCTGTCTCATTAAGTATCTCTAATTGAGTTATATCATTTACCAATACCTCTTCAACGGTGTTTCCACAACCTGCTAAGAGGAAAATAAAAATCATAAAAAACATAGCCCTTAGTGTTAAAGTCATATACTTCCTCCTAATAACTATTAATGAAGACTATAATTGCTTTTTATGCAGTTGATTAATTAAAAAGTCTCTATCTTCAGGAAAACTTAAACTAAGTTCCTTTAATTGTTCTAAGTTTTTCCACGCAATATCATAAATTAAATTATCAGGATCTTGAATTTTTCTGTCCCCACCAACAATCTTTACCAGGAAATAGTAAACCTCGAAGGATATATTGATTTTCTCATAAATACCCTTTTTCACCTTTATCTCATCAACTACTTCTGCAACATACCCTGTTTCTTCTTTGATTTCTCTAACGCAACATTCTTCAAAAGTTTCATTTCTTTCTAGTCCGCCTGATGGAACAGACCAAGTTTTATCCTCTTCGGGCTTTCCTTGTAATACCATAAGTAATTCACCGTTTTCATTGATACACACGCCTGACGAACCAAACCATTTTTGCACTCAAAATTCACTCCCTGTTTTTAACTAGGAATAGTTAAGAAAAGTTGCTGATATAATCCTTAATTACAAGGAGGAACATAACGAAAGATATAACAATATAGGAATATCCTGACTTCTTTTGGTTATCCATTACATACTCTAAACCACGTAAAAATATAAATAAGATCAGAAAAAGAATAAATATAATCCAAGAAAATTCATTTCTATCAATCAAAAAATAATAGATGACAACACAAAGAATTGATATTGCCATAATCAAATTTATTCTACGCAACATTTTCATTCTGTTTCTCCTCCTTTTGTTTACATCTATATACATTTCCGTCACAATCCTCTAACTATTTTAACAAAAATAAGTAGAATAACTTGTAAAATTATCGAATTTTTTTCACACATTGTGTTATAATACGAACAAACGTTCTTAAAAGGTGGTTTGAGGATGAATGGATTAATCCAGCGTTCAGTTGATACGAAAGAAAAGATCGTTATCTTTTATGTTGATCATGCGAACAACGTAACGGAGCGTTATATCCGTGTAATCAATTATAATGATGATAAAATTCTTGCCTATTGTTACTATCGTAAACAAGTGCGTACATTTAAACGTAATAACATTCTTTCTGTTGGCCCGGCTAGAAAACAAATGCAGGCGTAGACATGCATGTAAACGATCGAGCACTTTGATTATAGATGTTGAAAATGGAGATTGCTTGATTTGTGTAAAGCAAAAGCAGGAATTATTCAATTATAATCCCTGCTTTTGTATCCATATTTTTTCCCTAATTAATACTCATTTCATGTAAGGTAAAGAATTTATCCTCTAGTTCAGCAGCAACTAATGGTTCACTAAAGAAGTATCCTTGACCATAAGGACAGTTTAACTGTACCAGGATTTCACGGTGCTCTTTGGTTTCTATTCCTTCTGCGACAATGTCTAGATTAAGTGTACGACCCATTTGAAGTATTGCCTCTACTATTGAAATATCTTTTTCATTTAACGAATTACGTAAAAATGATTGGTCTATTTTTAAAGTATCAATTGGTAAGTTTTTTATTAAAGAAAGAGATGAGTAACCTGTACCAAAATCATCTATGGAAATTCCAACACCTATCTTCTTTAATTGATTTAATTGAGGAATAACCAATTCAAAGTCTTCTAATACACTTTCCGTAATTTCAACTTCCAGGTATTGTGCACCTATTTCAAATTTATTCAAACAGGATTCGATATAATTAACTAAAGTGCCGTCACGAAATTGCTTTTGCGAAACATTGAGCGAAACCTTTAATAAGGAATAACCGTTTGTTTGCCATTTATTCATCGTTGTAAGAACTTCTTTGATGACCCAGTTTCCAATATCGGTTATCAAACCAATGTCTTCAGCAATTGGAATAAACTCCACAGGTGATACTGTACCTAAACGGGGGCTTTTCCAACGAATTAATGCTTCGAACCCAATTAAATTTTGATTGATTAAGGCAAATTTAGGCTGGTAATAGATGAATAGCTCTTCATTTCGAATTGCCTTTCTCAGTTCTGACTCAATTATTGCCCGTCTATTTAATTTTAGTTTAAGATCATCGTTAAAGAATTTGTAAGTGTTCTTACCATCCAATTTAGCATAGTACATAGCAGTGTCAGCAAAATTTAATAACTCATCCATATTGTCGGTATGTTTTGGAAAGATGCTGACCCCAATACTGGATGTTACGATGATTTCATTCCCGTTGATATAGAAGGGTTCTTGTAATGATTCTAATATGGAATTGACGATACCTTGGATATACTTATCCTCCGACTTTTTAACCAGTATGATGAATTCATCTCCACCTAGATGGTAAACATTAATATCATCATTTTTAAAGAAGGACAACTTCTCTGCAACACTTTTTAATAGTTCATCCCCAATGTCATGACCAAGTGTATCATTTGTAATTTTAAACCTGTCCAAATCAATAAATAGTATCGATAAGTCATTTAGCTTTTGTTTACAAATTTCAAGGTCTGTATACAGACGACGGCGGTTTGGCATCTTTGTTAATTCATTTTGCTCTGAAATGTATCTCATGTATTCTTCATATTGTTTTTGCTTTGTAATATCCCGAAAAACACATATTATTTTATCGTTTTCTTTAATTTGGGACAAAGTGATCTCTTGAGGGAAAGTTATTCCATCTTTTGTAACACCGGTTCCCTCTTTTCTAGATTGCCCATGTTCTTTCACATTAGAAATCATAGTGCTAAGTACACGATTAGAAGATTCTTTCGATATTAAATTCTCCCAATTCAACGTTT
>JBDNGJ010000093.1:0-35997 GCA_041689365.1 Virgibacillus sp. | reverse complement strand
GGAAGAGCCGTGTGCGGTAATACTGCACGCACGGTTCTGTGAGGAGTTGAGGAGCACGCCCACCAAAACGGGGTGCGCTCCCGCTTACTCGACTGGGAGCTGAGGCCTAGATGAGACTACGCAGCGACGTAGGAGCAAGGAAGCTCATCAGCCGCCCACGGAAAGCGAAGTGTATTTCCGGAGCGGTGTCATAGCACTCAGCATGTTAGTTCGCAGTTTCTATCAACTACGATATGATTTCATTACTTTAATAAAGCAACAATCTTTTAGAAAACAGCTAAAAATAATGAGGGGGTATTACAAATGAGCATGCAGGCTCCACGAGGTACGGTAGATACTTTACCGCAAGAGGCGAAGAAATGGCAGTTTGTTGAAGATCAATTAAAGGATGTGTGTGGAAGGTTTCATTTTGATGAAATCCGTACACCACTGTTCGAACATACAGAGTTATTCCAACGTGGTGTTGGTGATTCTACCGATATTGTTCAAAAAGAAATGTATACATTTGAGGATCGTGGAGGAAGAAGTCTGACATTACGACCTGAAGGTACTGCCTCGGTTGCACGGGCATTTGTTGAAAATAAATTATTTGGAAATCCGAACCAGCCAGTTAAGCTATATTATTTTGCACAAATGTTTCGTTATGAAAGACCACAAAAAGGAAGAATGCGTCAATTAAACCAATTTGGTGTAGAAGTACTAGGTAGTGCTGATCCAGCAGTAGATGCTGAAGTTATTGCTTTAGCAATGACGTGTTATCAGGAGTTAGGCTTAAAATCGTTAAAGTTAGTTATCAATTCATTAGGTGATAATGAAAGCCGAAATAACCACCGTCAGGCATTGGTCGACCACTTTTCACCACACAAGGATGAGCTGTGCAGTGATTGTCAAATCCGCTTAGACCAAAATCCTTTACGTATTCTGGATTGTAAGACTGACCGTGATCATCCCGCTATGCAAAATGCACCTTCGATATTAGATTATTTAAATGAAGAATCGAGAAGTTATTTCGACCAGGTTCGAAATTATTTAATAAAAATGGGAATTGAATACGAAGTTGATAAAAATTTAGTACGGGGCCTTGACTATTATAATCACACAGCTTTTGAAATTATGAGTGAGGCAGATGGGTTTGGTGCAATTGCAACATTGGCAGGTGGCGGAAGATATAATGGTTTAATTGAGGAGTTAGGCGGACCTAGTACACCAGGCATTGGCTTTGGTATGGGAATGGAACGATTGCTAATGGCTCTTGAGGCTGAAAATAAGGAAATGTCAATTGATGATCGCTTGGACTGTTTTGTTGTTGCTGTAGGAGATGAAGCTGAAATTGAAGCGGTTCGTCTGTTACATGAATTACGTAAAGGCGGCATTCAGGCAGATAAAGATTATCAAGGTCGAAAAATGAAAGCTCAATTTAAAGCTGCAGATCGTTTTAAGGCAAAGTATGTGCTAATTCTTGGTGACGATGAAATAGAAAGGGAAATTGTTAACGTTAAAGAATTAGATACAGGCGAGCAACTGGAAGTACCTATAAAACAATTAGTTGAAACGATGGATGAAAAGCTTCTGGGAGGAATTGAAAATGACTGAACGGATATTAGCGGGAACGCTGCGCGAAAAAGATATTGATCAGCCGGTATTACTAAAAGGGTGGGTTCAAAAACGTCGGGATTTAGGCGGATTAATTTTCATTGATTTACGTGATAGAACTGGTATTGTACAGGTTGTTTTTAATCCGGATAATTCCAAAGAGGCTTTAGAAATTGCTGAATCTGTTAGAAGTGAATATGTAATCCAAATCGAAGGAAAAGTTGTCATTCGTGATGAAAGTACAATCAACCCCGTGATGGGAACAGGAAAGATTGAAGTAATGGCAACAGGTATAAGTATTTTGAATAAAGCAAAGACACCGCCATTTCTCATCGAAAATGAATCTGATGTATCGGAAGACCTTCGTTTAAAATATCGTTACTTGGATTTACGTAGAACTGCATTACAGGATACATTTAAGTTACGTCATCAAACAACACAAATCGTTCGTAACTTTTTAAATAACGATGGATTTCTTGAAATGGAGACACCGATTTTAACCAAAAGTACTCCAGAGGGTGCTAGAGACTATTTAGTGCCCAGCCGTGTACATAACGGTGAATTCTATGCATTGCCACAATCACCCCAGCTTTTTAAACAGTTGATTATGATAGGTGGATTCGAGAAATACTTTCAAATTGCACGTTGTTTCCGTGATGAAGACTTGCGGGCTGACCGTCAACCAGAATTTACACAGATAGATATTGAGACATCTTTCATGACTAGTGATGAAATAATGGAAATGACTGAAAAAATGATGAAAAATGTAATGAAGGATGTTAAAAATATTGATATTTCACTACCATTACAACGGTTGCCGTATAATGAAGCGATGGAGCGCTATGGTTCAGACAAACCAGACACAAGGTTTGGCATGGAGTTAATTCATGTGACGGATGTTCTTGCTGATTCTACTTTCAAAGTATTTCAAAGTGCAATCGAATCAGGCGGGAAAGTTTGCTTATTAAATGCAAAAGGACAAGCAGCTAATTACTCACGCAAAGATCTTGATGGGCTAACTGATTATGTGAAAGTATATGGAGCCAAAGGTTTACCTTGGCTTAAGGTAGAAGGCGATGAACTAAAAGGTCCAATTTCCAAATTTTTAACGGATGAACAAAAGTCAGGTATTGTTAATCAGGCTAGCGCTGCTGATGGGGATTTGCTATTGTTTGGCTCAGATAAGACAGGAATTGTTTATGACAGTCTGGGAGCTTTACGATTAAAACTTGGGAAAGAACTGCAGCTTATTGATGAAAGTAAGTTTAATTTCCTTTGGGTTACTGACTGGCCGTTATTGGAATATGATGAAGGTCTGGAGCGTTATTTTGCAGCTCATCATCCATTTACAATGCCTGTTGAGGAGGATTTCGATCAACTCAGTAAAGATCCGGAGAATGTTCGGGCAAATGCTTACGACCTTGTATTAAATGGATATGAGTTAGGTGGAGGTTCATTACGTATCCATAAGAAAGAACAACAAGATAAAATGTTTGAAGTATTGGGATTCACTAGTGAAGAAGCAACAGAACAGTTTGGGTTCTTACTTGATGCATTGGAATATGGTGCACCTCCACATGGCGGTATTGCGTTAGGCCTGGACAGAATTGTCATGCTATTAGCGGGGAGATCAAACCTTAGGGATACAATTCTATTTCCTAAGACCGCCTCAGCTTCAGATCTATTAACGGATGCACCTGATGAAGTGAGTGATGAACAGCTTGATGAGCTTTCTATTCAAATTCAAAAGAAATTATGATTTAATTTGGAATTTGTAGTAAATATGTAACAACTGTAATATACACTTCATACTAATGAATATTGAAATTAGTATATCTGTATGATAAACTAATTTTACAAACAATAAATCATTATTAAATTATCAATCCTGATGTGTACGTCTTGTATAAATGTTTTGACCGAACATCTATATAATTGGGAGCTTGTATCGTTTCCATATTGCATGCATGCCTCGCATTATTGAGGACGCATAAGAAATATGGAACAGAGCACCCACCTGCTGAAAGCGGGATCAAAACTAGAAACAGACGGCACGATTGGGATTGATAGAATACATATAAGCATGTCGTTAGAGGGGTTCTTAGAAAGTGTACTTTGCTTTCTTAGAATCCCTTGTACTTTTGGGTGAAAGCATGAAAGGTGTAAGCTTTAATTGGACTAATGCAATATAAATACATTTATATATAAACAGTAAAGTCGCATGGGCTTCTTAATAGAAATCCTCATGCGACTTTTTTATTGGTTCGTTCCATTTGCAACCTGCTGGAGGTTACCATTCTTATCCATTCTAAATGCAGGTGATTGAATAGTTCCTTGATCATCCAGAACAGTCATTTTTCTTGCTCGATCCATAATTTGCATAAATACTTGATAGTCTTCCTGTACTGTTGCAAATTGTTTCTCAGTGCTTTCCAGTTTCTTTTCTAGATTGCTTACATGTTCTTTTAACATAGCGTTCTCTTTTTGCACTTGTTCTAACGATAGTTTTGATTGATTGGAAGCATAGTAATCTCTTTTGACTTGCTTCAAATAACGTATAACTGTTTCCATTGTGATGGACGGTTCTTCCATAGTTTTTGGTGAATCCTCTTCTTCGACATTTTGCATAACAGGTACTACTGGCTGGCGTGTCTTAGTAGTTTTTACTGCATTTGCACGCTTTTTCTCTTTCCGTTGCCGCTTTGCAAGATCAATAGCGTTATCATATTTCTCTCTTACCTCGGCATTCCAGCGGAACCCGCAAGCAGCAGACGTGCGATTTAATTTATCGCCAACTTCTTCAAATGCATTTAATTGGGTACTGCCTTCTCTGATATGACGCAGAACTGTTTCTGCCAATAATAGGTCATCTTCATGTGACCAAGCATCTTGTCTTACTTTAACCAATCTGTTCAACTCCTTTTTCAATAACAGCCGTTATATGTTACATAGATTATTATCTTTATTGTCTATTGTGACCGATTGAAAAAGGAATTATACCTCTATTACACATATTATCTAGTATTATTTTTGGCAGAAAAGAATCCTGCTGCATTAGTAGAACGAAGGCTGTGCCATATAGGCTTGGTGTTAAGTCACGTATTCCTAATCAGATTGAATTCTTTCATATACCTGCATTAGCGCTCGTTCAAATTTACCGGTATTTTTAGGTTGGTAGTATTCTTTGTTTTTTATAGATTCTGGTAAATATTGTTGCTTGATCCAGCCATTTTCATAGTTGTGCGGATATTTATATTCCAACCCTCGCCCCATCTTCTTAGCGCCTTGATAGTGCGAATCTTTTAAGTGTGCTGGAATATCACCGCTTTTACCACTGCGTATATCTGCTAGTGCATTGTCAAGCGCCTTGTATGCCGTATTTGATTTAGGAGATAAAGCAAGTTCTACAATCGCGACTGATAGTGGTATGCGTGCTTCAGGAAATCCGAGCCTTTCAGCTGCCTGAACTGCTGCAATTGCACGTGGACCTGCCTGTGGATTTGCAAGGCCTATATCTTCATACGCACAAACAATCATGCGCCGTGCAATACTTTCAAGGTCACCTGCTTCAATCAATCTTCCCAAATAATGGAGTGCGGCATTGGCATCACTTCCACGGATGGATTTCTGAAATGCAGACAATACATCATAATGTGCATCACCATCTTTGTCGTGGGAAAAGCTTTTCTTTTGCATACATTCTTCAGCTATATCGAGTGTAATAGTAATCTGCCCCTCGTTATTTTCGGGAGTAGATGACACAGCTAACTCCAGCCCGTTCAATGCAGAGCGCATATCACCATTTGCTGCAAAAGAAAAATGCTCCAATGCTTCATCCGTTACGGTAACTGATTGAGAACCTAATCCATTGGTATCATCTTCAACAGCTCTTTGGATTGCTATTTTCATATCATCTATTGTCAAAGGATGTAATTCAAATAGATGGCATCTGCTTCTAATGGCAGGATTAATAGAATGATAAGGGTTACTAGTTGTGCAGCCGATTAATGTCACGATGTTGCTTTCAATGTGTGGTAGTAAAAAGTCCTGTTTTGCTTTATCGAGTCTATGTACTTCATCAAGTACCAACACGACATGCCCAGTCATTTTAGCCTCTTCAACAACAATTTCCATATCTTTTTTCTTGTCAACAACTGCATTTAGCATCTTAACAGGCAAATTTAAGCTTTTTGCGAGTGCTACCGCCATCGAAGTCTTCCCTGTTCCGGGTGGCCCGAATAAGATCATAGATGCTAACTGTTCTGCCTGAATCATCCTGTTTAGTATTTTTCCATCGCCAACAAGATGTTCCTGTCCGATGATTTCATGTATATGAACGGGTCTCATGCGATAAGCAAGCGGTTTATGTTTCATTCTGATCGTCCTTTTTTATTAGAATAATTTATCGTGTATAAAAGCGTAATTCCAATTGCGTTAAAATGCAAGAATCATACTATTCATGCTATAATATCATGTATTACAAATTATAATTAATAAATAATATAAATTAATAGCTTTTTCGGTAGATAAGAAAGTCTAAATCCTTTCTTACTGCATAGTTCAACTTAGGCTTATAACCATTAGTCTGGTAAAAAGCCAAGTTTTCTAAGAAAGAAGTAGAGGTGTTAAAATGAAAATTTCAACAAAAGGACGTTATGGCCTGACAATCATGATTGAGCTTGCACGTAAGCACGGGGAAGGTCCCACATCACTAAAAGCAATTGCACGGGAAAAAGAGTTATCTGAGCATTATTTAGAGCAATTAGCATCACCACTTAGAAATGCTGGTTTGATCAAAAGTATCCGTGGAGCATATGGTGGATATGTTTTGGCAAAAGAACCTAGTGAAATAAAGGCTGGCGACATTATTCGTGTACTGGAGGGACCAATATCCCCAGTAGAAGGAATAGAAAATGAAGAGCCAGCAAAACAGGCTCTGTGGATTCGAATTAGAGACGCAGTCAAAGACGTACTGGATACAACAACATTAGAAGATTTAAAACATCATCAGGATGATTATCAACAGGATGCGTACATGTTTTATATCTAATAGAATAGTTAACTTAAGATAAGAAGGGTTTGTGAAATATGGAAGGTATTTACATGGATCATGCCGCTACAACACCGATGGATAAACAAGTTGTCAGCGCGATGAATCCTGTATTTGAGGATGTTTTTGGTAATCCATCAAGTGTCCACTCGTTTGGGAGGAAAGCAAGAAAGTATCTTGATCAGGCAAGACGAACTATGGCCAAAAGCATTCATGCAAATGAAAAAGATATTATAATAACCAGTGGAGGAACAGAAGCAGATAACCTGGCTTTGATTGGTACTGCATTTGCTAATAAAGATAGAGGGCGACATATCATAACAACTGTTCAGGAACATCATGCTACACTTCATACGGCAGAATACCTTGAAAACCAAGGATTTCATGTGACATATTTACCGGTCGGTGAAAATGGGTTAGTATCAGTAGATGACTTAAGAAATGCCTTAACTGATGAAACAATTTTGGTGTCTATTATGTTTGTAAATAATGAAACAGGGATGATTCAGCCTATAAAAGAAATCGGCAATGTTTTAAAAGATTATCAGGATACTTATTTCCATACAGATGCAGTACAGGCTTATGGGTTACTGGATATTGATGTTCGAGCACATGGAATTGATATGCTGACAGTTTCATCCCATAAAATTAATGGGCCTAAAGGTATTGGCTTTTTGTATGCCGCAAATAATGTAAAAATAGAAGCCCTTCAGTTTGGGGGCGAACAAGAGCGAAAACGTCGGCCCGGTACAGAGGATGTGGCTAGTGCTGTTGGTTTTCAAAAAGCAGTTGACTTAGCAATCAATAACAAAACGAACAGAAATGTATCCTATCAGGGTTTTAAGGATCAATTTATTTCGTACTTATTGGATAGTGGGATCAATTTTGAGATAAATGGTGATGAAAAAAAATCTATTGCCTCGATTGTAAATATTAGTTTCCCGGGTACGAATGTGGAGTCGCTCCTTACTAATTTTGATTTAGATGGAATTGCTGCTTCAAGCGGAAGTGCATGTACCGCCGGGTCAGTTGAGCCATCACATGTCCTGGCAGCAATGTATGGCGAGAATGATGAACGGACAACCAATTCAATACGCTTTAGTTTTGGTATTTTTAATACAACCGAGAATATAGAGGAAGCTGCAAATAGAGTAGTAAAAATCGTTAAACGATTAACAGCATAGAAGGTGGTGAAAGTAATGAGTAGCAACAAAGATATAAGAGTAGTTGTTGGAATGAGTGGAGGTGTTGATTCTTCCGTAGCTGCATTACTGCTGAAGGAGCAAGGTTATGATGTTGTAGGTATCTTTATGAAAAATTGGGATGATACTGATGAAAATGGTGTTTGTACTGCAACAGATGACTATGATGATGTAGTAAGGGTTTGTAATCAACTGGATATACCTTACTTTGCCGTGAATTTTGAAAAACAATATTGGGATAAGGTATTTACTTACTTCTTGGAGGAGTATAAAGCGGGAAGAACCCCAAATCCTGATGTGATGTGCAATAAAGAAATAAAGTTTAAAGCATTCCTGGAGCATGCTACATCCTTGGGTGCAGACTATCTGGCAACAGGTCATTATGCACAAGTTAGAAAAACAGATGGTGAACACGAGATGTTACGTGGTGTTGATGATAATAAGGATCAGACATACTTTTTGAATCAATTGACAGAGGATGTACTGGCGAAAGTTATGTTTCCTTTAGGGCACATGAATAAAAAAGAAGTACGTGAGATTGCTATGGAGCATGATCTTGTTACGGCAACCAAGAAAGACAGTACCGGTATTTGCTTCATTGGCGAACGAAACTTCAAAGAGTTCTTAAGTGAGTATTTACCCGCACAACCCGGTCTGATGAAGACATTAACGGGTGTTGAAAAAGGAAAGCATGATGGTCTTATGTATTACACAATAGGTCAGCGCCAAGGCTTAGGTATAGGTGGCTCAGGTGATCCATGGTTTGTCGTTGGAAAAAACCTGGAAGAAAATATTTTATATGTGGACCAAGGATTTGATAATGAGAAGCTATATTCAGACGGATTGATAGCATCTGATGTAAACTGGATCAAAGCACCTGGTGAGGAGTCAGTTACATGTACAGCCAAGTTCCGATATCGCCAAAAAGATAGCGCGGTTACAGTTCACAAATTGGAAGATAACAAGGTACATGTTGAATTCCATGAAAAACAACGTGCTATTACACCTGGACAAGCAGTTGTGTTTTATGATGGAGAGGTATGTTTAGGTGGAGGCACAATTGATGAAGTTATTAAAGATGAAACTTACCTGGATTACGTAGGATAAAAATAGAGGGATCATCTTAGTGGTCCCCTCTATTTTATTTATTAGTTCCTGCCTAACCCGAAATAAAGCTTTCATCACAATAGATAAGCCAAGTTATTTAATTATTGGAGGATTTACAAAAGATGGATAGAAATCAGGAAGCAATAAATTTAATGAAGGAACAGAAATACGAAGAAGCTGCAGAGATTTTCAACAAAGTAATTGAAGAAAACCCGGAAAATCCCCTCGGCTATATTAATTTCGGGAACTTACTCCTTCACGTGAATGATCTTGAACGTGCACAGCGTTTTTTTGAGAAGGCAATAGAACTTGATGAACATGCGGCGACTGCATATTATGGACTTGGTAATGTTTATTATGAGGAGTCGGTTTATCCGAAAGCACAGGAAAATTTTCAGAAGGCTATAGATATTGGTTTGGTGGAAGCAGATGTTTACTTCATGCTAGGCATGACTTTTTATCATGAAGAGCATTTCAAGCTTGCATTGCCATATTTATTACGGGCAACCGAGCTTGATCCGGATGATGCGGAAGTACTATTCCAATACGGATTAACACTGGCGCAGAGTGACCATATAAAAGACGCAAGAACCGTTTTTAAAAATGTTTTGAAACTGGAAGAACAGCATAGTGACGCACATTATAATTTGGGTGTAATTGCAATATATGATGAGAATCTATCAGATGCATTGGGCCATTTTGAGAAAGCCCTGGAAATACAGCCTGAACACACACTGGCCGCAAATGGAAAAAGTCAGATTGAAGAGTTGCTGAATAGCACGGATATGTAAGATTGTGAGGTTGTTTAAATGATACTGGATGAGCAATCTAATACAGAACAAGGCTATATAAAAGGTGAACTTTTATATATGATTTTTCAAAATAAGAGTGAACATTTCTCGATTGCTAAAATAAAGGTTCATGATACAAATGAGGATACCAAAGAAAAGGAAATTGTTGTGAAAGGTTATTTCTCCGACCTGCAGGACGCGACGATTTACTGTTTTTATGGTGATTTTGAAAAACACGTTAAGTTCGGTATGCAATATCAGGTTAAATCGTTTGAGACATATATTCCGGATACAAAAGATGGATTGATTGCTTATTTATCCAGTGATTTATTTTTTGGTATAGGTGAAAAGACAGCTACAAAGGTAGTTGATGTGCTAGGTGAAAGTGCAATCTCTAAAATCTTAAATAATGATGAAGTATTAAATGATGTCCCTGGATTGAAGAAGGAAAAAGCTGAATTGCTAAGTAAAACGTTACAAGAAAATCAGGGTTTTGAACACATTGTTGTGTATTTATCTAAATATGGTATAGGGTTAAAAATGGCTCAGAAAATTTACCAGCAATACAAAGACGAAGCAATTGATGTGTTGCAAAATGATCCATATCAATACGTATTTGATATTGAAGGCTTTGGCTTTCGTACAGCTGACCAAATTGCCCAGCAAAATGGCTTGTCGCTAACCCACCCAAACAGAATTGGTGCTGGGTGTATTTATGTTTTACAGAGGAATATTCAGGATGGGCATGTGTATTTACCTATTGATAATTGTGTGAAACAGGTGCTGGACTTGCTTTTAAATCCTGAACAGTCGTTGACAGTGGATATGGTCTCAAGCCGTCTGGAAGATTTAAATAAGGAAAAGGCAGTTATCATGAAGGATGGAAACGTTTATCTGCCTTCACTTTATTATGCAGAAGATGGGTTTGCTTCTAATATCAAACGTCTGATGAAAAATCCTATTGAACAGGATACAACGATGGCTGAACTGATGAAAATCATTGGAGATATAGAGGAATCAGAGGTATTAAGTTATGGAAAAGAACAATTTAATGCGATAAATCATTCTTTAAAGTCAAAACTAATGATCGTTACTGGTGGTCCCGGAACAGGTAAAACCACTGTGATCAAAGGGATTTTAAAATCATATGCAGCAATACACAACGTCTCTACTAATCCTGCTGATTATGATTCGAAGACAGATTTTCCGTTTATTTTAACAGCACCTACTGGAAGAGCGTCCAAGCGCTTAACAGAATCTACTGGTCTACCGGCAGTGACTATTCATCGATTACTAGGCTGGGACGGGAGAGACGGATTTGAAAAAAATGAAAATGAACAGTTATCTGGAAAGTTTTTAATTATAGATGAATTCTCCATGGTTGATATATGGCTGGCAAATAGTCTGTTCAAGGCAATTCCGGATGATATGCAAGTGTTACTTGTAGGTGATGAAGATCAGCTTCCATCCGTTGGGCCCGGCCAAGTGTTAGCTGATCTGTTAGGCAGCGATTTAATTCCTGTCGTAAGCCTTAATGAAGTGTACAGACAAAAAGAAGGTTCAAAAATAATTCAGCTGGCACACTTGATTAAACATGACACGTGTACAGCAGACTCCTTGATTAATGATAAGGATTTTAGTTTTATCCCTTGTGTGGAGCATCAAATGATTGATGTGATTACAAAGGTATTTCACAAAGCAAAGGATAAAGGTGTTGAATTAAGAGATATTCAAGTTTTGGCACCAATGTATCGATCACAAGCTGGAATAACAATCATTAATCAGCAGTTACAAACATTGGTCAATCCTAAATCATCGACAAAGCGTGAAGTTAAAACGAACGATATTGTGTTTCGAACAGGAGATAAAGTACTTCAGCTTGTCAATAAGCCAGAAGATGGTGTTTTTAACGGTGATATTGGAGAAGTAGTAGCTGTATTTGAAGAAGATGAAAATGTAGATCATGTAGAACAGTTAGTAATTGACTTTGAAGGTAAAGAAGTAGTTTATGAACGGAAAGATTATGTCAATATCATGCATGCTTATTGTATTTCAATTCATAAATCGCAAGGGAGCGAGTTTCCAATTGTGATTATGCCTGTAGTATCTTCATATAACAGGATGCTGCGTAAAAACCTTCTGTACACTGCCATAACGAGGAGCAAAAAGTCATTAATTATTTGCGGTCAACAAAATGCGTTTTTGCGTGGCGTACGTACACTGGATACAAATAGGCGTTATACCACATTGCCAGAACAATTGAATGATAGGTTGCAGGATATTCCAGTAACTATGTATGAGGATGAGGAAGAAAAGGAAATATCACCTTATGATTTCATGTAATTCAGTAGTATATTTTTTAATATTCGGGCAAGCATAAGAAAAAAGACAAAAGGAGCTTTGATTATGTTCGTTTGCCCAAATTGTAATGGGAAAGATATAGGGAAAATTGGTTCTCAGCAATATTACTGTTGGACTTGTTTTATTGAGCTTTCAGTGTTTGGAAATGAATTAACAATCCATCAGGTTGAAGCAGACGGATCTTTAAGTTCACTTGATGACCTGTTTTCTGAAGATGAACGGAAAATTCAATGGTAGCCTCTAGTAGTAAATTAAAGAAATATTTCTGCTAGGGAGTGTAAGGTATGTATAAAGGTAAAAAACCGCTAGATTTACTGTATTGGGCCATTTTCGGTATTGCTGTCTTTCTGTTTATATTTCTATTTGTAAAACTTTCCCCGATTTTTGGAGCTTTTTTTTCATTTTTTTGGTATTTGCTTTCTCCTTTTTTAATTGCAATTCTTATTGCTTATCTTGTCTATCCCGTCATCAAAAAGATGCATCATTTTAATATCCCTAAAAGTATTGCTATTTTAATAATCTACCTCTTATTTTTTGGTGGTACTGCTTATTTAGTTTATCGGGTTTATCCCGCTGTCATTCACCAGCTAAGTGATTTAAATAAACAGCTGCCGTACCTGATTGAAATGTACCGCAATTTTGTGTACAGCCTATACGAGTACACGGCCTTTTTACCGGAAACGGTGCATGATAAGATGGATGAACTGATTTACGATATAGAATCCTTTATTGAGAATCTTCTGACCAACCTTGTAAGAGGATTTACTAAAGTATTCGATTTGATTGTGTTCCTTACTGTAATACCTGTGTTAGTCTTTTATTTTCTAAAGGATTTTGTCAAAATAAAAAATTATTTTAAAAAATGGATTCCATCAACGTATCAAGAAAGAATAAGTGAATTAACTCATGCCATCGATAAAAGCTTGGGAAATTATATTCGTGGACAATTACTTGTTTGTCTATTTGTATTCTTAACAACATTTCTGGCTTTTTATATCTTAGACGTAAAATATGCCTTGTTATTAGCATTAATCGTCGGACTAACAAATATCATACCATATTTCGGACCGATTATCGGTGCAATCCCCGCTATTGCAATAACTGCCGCGACTTCTGGAAAAATGGTATTAATGGTATTACTCAGTATCTTCATCATCCAGTTAATTGAAGGTAATTTATTATCTCCCTATATCGTAGGAAAAAGTATTAATATTCACCCCGTTGCCATCATCTTTGCTTTACTTTTGGGTGGCCAATTAGGTGGCGTACTTGGAATGATATTGGCCGTACCGGTACTCACAATATTGAATGTAATCACAACACACTTATTTGCAGCCAGGCGGTATAATTGACATTTTTGCTTTTGTTTTCTATAATATCGCATAACTGGTAAATTAATATTAGAATACGTTGAAGGTTCTAAGTACATGATACTCTTATTTAAGAGAGGGATTTCCTTGGGCTGTAAGAAATCCTAATGAAGAGACATGGAAAGCTAAACTGGAGTACGGTTAATACCCGTCGGTCTCATACCGTTATAATGGCAAAGTGATGGATAAAAATTTTGTCCATAATTAGGGTGGTACCGCGAATATCTCGTCCCTGCATCAATGCAGAGAGGGGATTTTTTTATTGTTATAGAATTGTATGAAAATAATCTTAAATAGTGGAGGCGGAATTATGAAACAGTTAACTTCAGCACAGGTACGACAAATGTTTTTAGATTTTTTTAAAGAAAAAGGACACCGTGTTGAACCAAGTGAATCTTTGGTACCAAAAGAGGATCCAACATTGTTATGGATCAACAGTGGTGTCGCAACATTAAAAAAGTATTTTGATGGACGAGTTATTCCGGATAACCCGCGGCTGGTTAATGCGCAAAAATCAATTCGGACAAACGATATTGAAAACGTAGGATTTACGGCACGACATCATACTTTTTTTGAAATGCTTGGCAATTTTTCTATAGGTGATTATTTTAAAAAAGAAGCAATTGAATGGGGATGGGAGTTTTTAACCAGTGATGAGTGGATCGGTTTTGACCCTGAACGCTTAGCTGTAACTGTCCATCCTGAGGATGATGAAGCATATGACATTTGGCTACATGATGTTAAAATCCCAGAAGAACGCATTATTCGTCTTGAAGAGAACTTCTGGGACATAGGTGAAGGGCCAAGTGGACCAAATACTGAGATATTCTATGACCGTGGTGAACAATATGGGAGCGATCCAAATGATCCTGAACTCTATCCTGGCGGTGAAAATGAGCGTTACCTTGAAATATGGAACTTAGTATTTTCTCAATTTAACCATAATCCTGACGATACCTACTCACCATTACCTAAGAAAAATATCGATACGGGTATGGGACTGGAACGGATGGTGTCGGTTATTCAAGACGTTCCAACTAACTTTGAGACTGACTTGTTCATGCCAATAATCAGAAAAACGGAAGAATTGTCCGGAAGAGTATATGGTAAAAGTACTGCAGATGATACTGCGTTCAAAGTCATTGCGGATCATGTCAGGACAGTAACATTTGCAATAGGAGATAATGCGCTACCATCAAACGAAGGCAGAGGATATGTGTTAAGAAGGTTGTTGCGACGTGCGGTGCGTTTTGCTAAGCAAATTGGTATAGATAAGCCATTTATGTATCAATTGGTCCCTGTTGTTGGAGAAATTATGAAAGACTTTTACCCTGAGGTAGTCAAACAACAAAAGAATATTGAAAGCATTGTTGAAATTGAGGAACAACGCTTCCATGAAACGTTAAATGATGGCTTGGATATTCTGACATCAATTATGTCAAAGGAAAAAAGTAAAGGAAGCGATGTTTTTCCAGGTAACGAAGTGTTCAAACTATATGATACGTACGGGTTTCCTAAGGAACTAACCGAAGAATATGTAGCAGAACAGGGATTTACTATTGATGAAGAAGGTTTCAAACAAGAGATGGAAAAGCAGCGTGAACGGGCTAGAAATGCACGTCAAAAAGTTGACTCTATGCAAGTACAGGATGGTATATTAAGTGAGATAGATGCAGATAGTGCGTTTATTGGCTATAATCAATTAGAAACAGATACAACTATTACTGTAATTGTCAGTGGAAGTGAAGTAACTGAGAAAGCCAAAGCTGGAGAAGAAGTAATGCTGTTCTTACAAGAAACTCCTTTTTATGCTGAAAGTGGGGGGCAGATTGCTGATAATGGCTGGATTTATACGGATACTGCTTCAGCATATGTTGAAGATGTACAAAGAGCTCCAAAAGGTCAGCATATTCACCGTGTTCGTGTGAAAGATGGTGAGCTATATAGTGGAAGCAGTGTAAAAGCAATAGTTGATAAAGGATTCCGAACAGGTATTATCAAGAATCATACCGCAACACACTTGTTACACCAGGCTTTAAAAGATGTGCTCGGTGACCATGTGAATCAGGCAGGTTCTATGGTAACTCCAGACCGATTGCGATTTGATTTTTCACATTTTGGTTCAGTGAAGCAAGAAGAGATACAGCAGATTGAACAAATTGTAAATGAAAAAATATGGTCTTCATTACCGTTAGTGATTGATAATAAGAAAATAGAGGATGCTAAAGAGATGGGAGCAATGGCTTTATTTGGTGAGAAGTACGGGGACATTGTTCGTGTTGTTCAAATAGGAGATTATAGTATTGAATTATGTGGTGGCTGTCACGTTAAAAATACAGCTGAAATTGGTCTATTTAAACTTGTGTCCGAGACAGGTATAGGTGCGGGTACAAGAAGAATTGAAGCGATTTCCAGTAAACAGGCGTATGAGTATGTAAATAACAAGCTTGACGTGTTACAATCAACAGCACAGCTACTAAAAACAAATGAAGAAAAGACTCCGGAAAAAGTGCAAGGATTGTTTCAGGAAATAAAGACACTACAGAAAGCGAATGAATCACTGAATGCCAAGCTTTCAAATTCTGAAGCAACATCGATAATGGAACAAGTAAAAACGATAAATGGTGTTAACGTTCTAGCGCAACAGGTGAATGTTAAGGATATGAATCAGTTGCGAAATATGGTCGATGATTTAAAACAAAAGTTAGGGTCAGGCGTCATACTGCTGGCAGCAGAGAATAACCAAAAAGTACAGCTTGCAGCCGGGATATCAAAAGATTTAATTGAAGAAGGGTTACATGCTGGCAATTTAATTAAAGAAGCTGCTGAACTATGTGGCGGTGGTGGTGGCGGTCGTCCGGATATGGCCCAGGCCGGTGGTAAAGATCCCAATCAGATTAATGATGCATTAAGGCTTGCAAACAAATATGTAGAAGATAAAAAGAATTAAAAAATAGCTTGTATTCTATCTGACAAAAAAAGATATAATAATAACAGTAAACATGTTAGAATATGAATAAGGCAAAACATGGAATGAGGTGTCACTATGAGCTCTATTGATAAAACAATGAAATTTAATTTTTCGGAGGAACCTTTTGATCAGGACATAAAAGAAATACTGTTTACTGTCCATGGTGCACTTAAGGAAAAAGGTTATAACCCGATCAATCAAATTGTGGGTTATTTATTATCTGGTGACCCTGCATATATACCAAGGTATAATGATGCAAGGAACTTAATACGTAAAGTTGAGCGTGACGAGGTAATTGAAGAATTGGTGAAATTTTATCTAGAAGAACAAAAGGATAGATAAATGAAAATAATAGGATTAGATGTTGGCTCCAAAACAATCGGCATTGCGGTGAGCGACGCATTTGGCTGGACTGCACAAGGTCTGACCACAATAAAGTGGGATGAACAGGAAATACATTCTGCCGATGAACAGCTCGAAAAAATTCTAAAGGAACATGAAATTGAAAAAGCTGTAATAGGACTGCCAAAAAATATGAATAATACGATTGGTGAACGCGGAAAAGCATCCGAGAGATACGCAGAACATATTGAAGAAACATACAATATCCCTACAATTCTTTGGGATGAAAGGCTCACAACTATTGCAGCAGAACGAGTCCTTCTGCAAGCTGATGTCAGCAGAAAGAAAAGAAAGAAAGTAATAGACAAGATGGCAGCTGTAATGATTTTACAAGGTTATCTTGACCAACAGAATTAAAGGAGTGTAGTAATGGCGCTTGAGGAGAAGGAACGGATTATTATACCAGATGAAAATGGTGAGGAACATCTATTTGAAGTCTTATTTACCTTTGACATAGATGAAACAGAACAATCGTATATCGCCGTGGTACCAGTTGAGCAAAAAGATGATGAAGAAGTTGAAGTTTATGCATTTCGTTATGAAGAAAAGGAAAAAGATGATAATGACCTTTCGCTGTTTCCGATTGAATCAGAACAGGAATGGCAAATTGTAGAGGAAATGCTGAATACTCTAGCTAATGAAGAAGAGGATGAAAAGTAATCACAGGTAACTAATAATAGATTATTTAGCTGATGTCAAATAATGATATCAGCTTTTCTTTTATTATGGCTAAATTTTATTTTTTTTAGTATAATGTACCGGGTGAGGGGGATAAATGAATGTTTAAAAAGAAAAAGTCTGGTAATTATAAGGACAACCTAATAAAGCGTAGCGAAGATGCTAGAACCGTGAGAAAAATTGTCGCCATTATAATTCTTGCGTTAGTTCTTATACTTGTCATAGGTGGGATATCAGGGTACACATATGTCAAATCCGCCTTACAGCCTGTCAATCCCGATAGTGAAAAGGAAGTAAAAATTGAAATTCCGATGGGTTCTTCAACATCCAGTATTGCAAGTATTCTTGAGAAAAACGGGATTATAAAAGACAGCCGGGTTTTTAGGTTTTACATAAAATTTAAGAATGAATCAAATTTTCAGGCAGGGGAATATACACTGACACCATCGATGGAAATTGATGAAATAATTACTGCGCTAAAAAATGGCAAGGTTTTAGAAGAGCCAGTATATACAATAACAATCCCTGAGGGAAAAACAATTAATGAAATAGCTGGAATCTACGCTGGTAAACTTCCTTTCAGTAAAGATGATTTTCTGAATACGGTAAATGACTCTGAGTATATAGAAATTCTTATAAATACATATCCGGATATATTAACGAACGATATATTGAATCCTGATATTAGAACACCACTGGAAGGGTATTTATTCGCTGCAACATACAATTTTTATCAGAAAGAACCAAGTATACAATCTGTAGTTGAAAAAATGCTTGGAAAAACTGAAGAAGTTGTCACACCTTTTTTGGATGAAATATCTGCACAGGATTTTACTGTACATGAAGCCTTAACGATGGCATCTTTAGTTGAAAAGGAATCTGGCTCTGTGGATCAGCGAAAGAATATCGCAAGCGTGTTTTATAATCGCCTTGATGAAGGTATGCCTTTGCAAACAGATCCAACTGTTTTATATGCACTCGGTAAGCATAAAGAAAAAGTATTATCAAAAGACTTGGAAGTTAAATCACCATACAATACGTATCAAATAAACGCTTTACCGGTAGGTCCAATATCGAATTTTGCTAAGACCTCTCTAGAGGCAGCCCTTAATCCAGCGGAATCAGAGTTTAAGTATTTTCTGCATGATAGTGATGGTAACGTGCATTTTTCCAAAACACATGATCAACATTTAGAATACAAAGCACAGTATATAAAATAAAGTTAGGAGGGGGTGTGGTTTAAGAAACTCACATGTCCTTCTATCGGCAGTTAAGAAAGTATAAATACTCCTTCGGCATAAGTGCAGTAAATGCTTGTGTTCCAGTGTGTAATGGGGTTCTTAGTATTACCTTTTGCAGATTGTGTTTTCATACTAAAGTATAAATCCTTTCTTACTGCATGAGCGCAACTAAGGCTTATCTATATTAAAGCTTGACAATAAGCCAAGTTTTCTAATAAAAGAGGTTATTATAATGAACGAAAAGTTAAGAAACTATTTAGCACAATCTTTACCTTCTGCAGACAACTGGGTAGTTGAACTTGAGCGGATTGCAAAAAAAGAAAATGTACCAATTATGGATCCAGTAGGTATAAATTTTGTAATGCAGTTAATACGCTTAAATAAGCCTAATAGAATACTGGAAATAGGTACAGCTATTGGATATTCTGCTCTAAGAATGTTGCAGGCAAATCCAAATGCTTCAATTGTGACAATTGAACGTGATGAACAAAGGTATAATAAAGCAGTTCAAAACATCCGAAAGTTAGGTTTTCAGGATAATATACAAATCATTTTCGGAGATGCTATAGAAATACTGAATGAATTAGAGGTAGATAACCAATTTGATTTAGTTTTTATTGATGCATCCAAAGGACAATATAAACGCTTTTTTGAGCTTTCCAGTCCACTTTTATCTGAAAATGGTTTTATCCTTTCTGATAATGTTTTATTCAAAGGTTATGTAGCCGAACCAGAGAAACAGCATCCCAGATTTCAAGAATTAGCTAGAAAGATAAGAGAGTACAACGAATGGCTAATTAAACATCCCGATTTTGTAACAACAATTGTCCCAATTGGAGATGGAGTAGCTATAAGTAATAAAAAGTAGAAGAAGGGGGAACCTATTTTCATGCCTGAAAAACCTGTTGTTATAGGAGTTGCAGGAGGAAGCGGGAGTGGCAAAACGACTGTAACCCGTTCAATCTGTCAACGTTTCCAAGATAAAACTATTCTTGTAATTGAACAAGATTATTATTATAAAGACCAGACCCATCTGCCGTTTGAGGAAAGATTGAATACCAATTATGATCATCCATTAGCTTTTGATAATGATTTATTGATAGAACATCTGCATGATCTTATGAATGGTAATACAATTGAGAAACCAGTTTACGATTACAAGGTTCATACACGTTCAAACGATGTGATCCCAGTTGAGCCTAAAGAGGTTATTATTCTAGAGGGGATCCTAATTCTCGAAGACCCTCGACTAGTCGATTTAATGGATATAAAGGTGTTTGTAGATACAGACTCAGATGTAAGAATTATTCGGAGGATGTTAAGAGATATTAAGGAGCGCGGAAGAACATTGGATTCTGTAATTGATCAATATACTAATAATGTCCGACCGATGCATCTGCAATTTGTGGAACCGACTAAAAGGTATGCAGATATCATAATTCCAGAAGGTGGTCAAAATCACGTGGCTATTGATATTATGGCCACTAAAATCGAAAAAATATTATCTAAAAATCAACAGAATAAATACTGAAAAAGTATTGAAAATTTAAATTAAATCTGCCATAGTAGTGTTTAGTATAACTTTTGCAGAATATTGAAGACATATATGCAGTATTATTATAATGATTGGGATTTTATTTTGATTGTTAGATAAAAGGAGTGTATTTATAATGGCAGTAGAGAAAAGCTTTTATATGACCCAAGAGGGGAAAGAGAAATTAGAAAATGAACTGCATTACTTGAAAACGGAAAGAAGACAAGAGGTAGTTGAACGAATAAAAGAAGCACGCGGGTTTGGTGACTTATCCGAGAACTCTGAGTATGATGCAGCTAAAGATGATCAAGCATTTGTTGAATCACGTATTAGTCATGTAGAGACAATGATTCGCAATGCAGTAATAATCGAAAATGATAATGATAACCCAGACATAGTTTCGTTAGGAAAGACTGTGACGTTCAAAGAGTTTCCTGACGGGGAAGAAGAATCTTATACCATAGTAGGAAGTGCTGAAGCTGATCCATTCGAAGGAAAGATTTCGAATGACTCCCCGATGGCTAAAAGTTTACTTGGCCATGAAATCGGTACTGAAGTATCGGTTGCCACACCTGGTGGAGATATTCAGGTACAAATCGTAAAAATTGATTAATAGCTAAGAAAAAAGCGGATGACTACTCATTCCGCTTTTTTTTATGGCTTTTATTATTATGCCATAGTGGGTAAAACCTCTGTTCAGTTTCGACTTTCAGTACATACTAGTCCCACGAGGGCTGTCCCCTTCCTTTTTCAAAGTGCTTTTTCTTATCAAATGCAATGTAATTTTACCGTTATTTTTCCCCCTTCCTTACTTTATAAGATGAGAGCTAATCTCGAGGCTGCGGATAAATACTCGTTTTCCATAGGAAACGCTTAAGTCTCCTTACGAAAAAAAGTGCGCAGTATGCAGGGGCTTCAGGCTGTTCCTTTGACGAACAGGATGTTCTAGTATCGGTGTTTGGTAACGGGAAGATGACCGTATTTAGCCGATACCCCCAAAAGAGTCTCGCATTTTCCCGTACCTAAGAATAACTCCACGAACTTATGGACTATAACTACGCATTAATCAGAAAGTCTCTATCAGTGGAGACAGAATAGGAAGCACACGTGCCACGGATGAAGCGTAGTTAATGTCACAAGGTGTACTCAGCCATGATTAGAAAATTTTTCAATGTGTCCCAGTCTATATCAAGGTAAGTTTTCATTGCCTGGAATCAAGCAGAATAATTTAAGAAAACAGGCTTTCATACTAATATAGTCTAAAATATCTATTCTAAATATGACATATATCTTCTCTGTCAAAATATGATATTATAGTAGAGTATAGTATGGGAGGGTATAGGCAATGTCTGATTTCAACGATTATTCACGTGTGGATAAATTTGAAAAAAGAAGAAAAAATACTAAATCATTATCAGTATTTCTAGTATTAGGTAGTATACTTTTTATTGTGTTACTTGGAGTTATTATTTTTGGTGGGGACGATGAAGCTGATCAGCCTGCTGAAGACCAATCAAACAAAGCCCCGGAGGAGTCAAATCAAGCTGCAGATAATCCGGAAGAGCCAACACCTAAAGATGATGAGCAATCATCTACAGAGGAAAATGAATCAGAGAATAACAGTGATTCAACAGATAGTACGAATGAGACTGACATAGAAGAGGAAAATAGTAATAGTGAAGTAGAAACTGAGCAAGCTGAACCTTCGGATGATAACGTTATTGAAGCATATACCGGTAACTGGAAGCCTGTAGGAACAGAGCAGACTGGCCAGCATAGTATTAATTTCAGTGATGGCTCACAGGATAGAAAAGAAATGAGAAAAGCTGCCGCAGTTGCTACGGGACTTGATAAAGAAACGCTTACCGTGTGGTGGGTTTCTCGAAATGGTGATCAAAAGGTTCTTGCAACGGTATCCAACAGTGAAAACACAGAAGTCTATAGGGCTTATATGACATGGGTAGAAGATCAAGGATGGAAACCAACTAAGGTTGAAAAACTAAAAGAAAATGACCAGGAATATCGATTTGAATAGGTTAACTTTTTAATGGAGGCACTACTATGACAATCGGAATAATTGGGGCAATGGATGAAGAAATTGCTCTGCTAATGGAAAAGATGACAAATAAAAAAGAAGCTACAATCGCTAATTGTTTATTTATACAAGGCGAATTATTTGGACAGGATGTAGTACTACTTAAGTCCGGTATTGGCAAAGTAAACGCTGCCATGGCAACGACTATTATGCATGAAAGATATGCACCGTCGAAGGTTATTAATACTGGTTCTGCTGGTGGTTTTTCAAAAGATCTGGAAGTTGGTGATATTGTTATTTCCACACAGGTTGTCCATCATGATGTGGATGTTACTGCTTTTGATTATGCCTATGGTCAGGTTCCTGACATGCCAGCAATGTATGCCGCGGATACAGAATTAATTGCAGAAACTACACAAGCGATAAAAGACCTGGATATAAACTTTAACGAAGGTATTATTGCAACAGGCGATTCTTTTATGGAAGATCCTGAACGGGTAGCTTTGATACACAAGAAATTTCCAACGATGATTGCTGCGGAGATGGAAGCAGCGGCAGTTGCACAAGTTTGCTACCAATATGATAAACCCTTTGTCATTATCCGCGCACTATCTGATATAGCGGGGAAGAAATCATCAATCTCATTTGATGCTTTCCTTAATGAAGCGGCTGAGAATGCTGCAAACCTAATAATGAAAATGATTAAAGCGATCTAAGTATCCAACATTTACCTTCCTATAGTAATAGTTTCATATGTTATGATTCCCTATAGAGGAGGAGATACTATGAAGTTGAATATAGAGCAATTAGAATTAAAATTAAAGGACTATCGACGCTTTACAGTAACACTGTTAATATTGGCTTCATATCTATATATGGGCGCAATTATTAATACGTATATTCGTCAGTCTCCAGACGGTAGTTCACTAACACTACTGTCTCTTGCAACAACAGCCGTTGCAGGTTTGCTAATCTATCAATCTTATAGGATGAAAATTAAAATACAAGAAAATGAGCGCGTATGATCTTTTGATCAACGCGCTTAGTTTGTTATTCATGCTCTTTTTTCTTTCCGGTAATATTCATGAAAAACCTTCATTAAAGCTCTTTTCTCGATACGGGATACATAACTTCTGGAAATATTGAGTTTCTCCGCAATTTCCCGCTGTGTCATTTCCTTTTGCTTTCCTAACCCATAACGGTAAATGATGACTTCTCTCTCCCTGCTATCAAGGATAGACAGGTAGTGCTTTAATTTATCGATTTCCATATTTAACTGAATATATTCAATAATGTTCTCATTTTCAGCTTCTAAAATATCAATCAGACTTATTTCATTTCCTTCTTTATCCTGGCCGATCGGATCGTGTAGGGAGACGTCTTTCTTTACCTTCTTTAATGCTCGTAAATGCATTAATATTTCGTTTTCTATACACCTGGCAGCATATGTGGCTAGTTTCGTCCCTTTGTCTGTCGAGTAACTCTCGATCCCTTTTATTAGCCCAATCGTCCCAATCGAAATTAAGTCCTCCATATCTTCACCGGTATTTTCAAACTTCTTGACGATATGTGCAACCAGTCGTAAATTGTGTTCAATTAATTTATTCCGTGCGGTCTCGTCACCATTCTGCATTGCCTGAATATACTTTGCTTCATCTTCCGGTGGTAACGGTTGTAGGAACGCGTGGTTTTTTACGTAGGAGACAAAAAAAATCGCTTCTTTAATCAGTAATGCAAGAACACTTAATATTCCAGACAAACACAAGCACCTCCTTCAGTTACTGGCTGGGCTATTGCCTATATAACATCTTTATGAATGAAAAGGCGGTTTTGTGTCTGTCCAGAAAAAGTTAAGCATGGTTTATTTACTATTTTAAATTAGGAATAATTCAGAATTCCCATCTAAAAGCAAAAAAAAGAAACTTTTGTATCAAAAGTAACTTTTTAAGTGTTGAGTTGATTTCATAAATACGTATATTCAATAACTATCCAAACTTTGTACTGAAACGGAGAACGGCGATTCAAGCGGAAATAGCATGAGCCTTGAGTCCCCGGTTTGCGATTGTGCAAGAATCACTCAAGCCATTACCATGGAAAGCATCCACCTGCAGAGATCAATAATCCTAGCACATTAACAAATAGCTTGGATTTACTGTTTTATAATTTCATACTGCAAAATTATGACTAAGGCTTAGCGATAGGAGCCAATTTTCTAGTGCTGGGTATGCTTTTGAATAGCCTCTTCATATTCGTCAGTTCTATTTTTAGTAACGGGTTTTACTCCGTTCCGATGAGCTGCCCTTGATATCATGTGTCCTGATACGGGGGCAGTTAACAGTGTAAATACAATAGCTAATAGTAACTTTCCACTAACTATACTGTCTATACTGTCTGATACGTATAAAAATAGAAATGCACCAATTAAAATACCTGCAATACCAAGTGTAGAAGCTTTGGTAGCTGCATGTAACCTTGTATAAACATCAGGAAAACGAACAATTCCAATGGAACTTGATAGAATGAAGAATGTTCCTGATAGTAAAAAGAAGGCGATTACTAAATCTAAAATGATATCAATCCAAATTTCTATCAATTATAACACCCTTTTCCAAGTATTTTGCAATTGCGATCGTCCCGATGAATAATAGGATACCAATAAGCAGGATAACGTCATTCAACATGGTTGTTGGAATAATAATAGCAATCAATGCTGCCAGGCCCATTAGATTGATACCTATAGCATCAAGTGCCACAGCTCGATCGGCGTTTGTTGGTCCATCAATGATTCGATATAATAGCAACAATAATGATATCGAAATACCTGCTACACATACTTTTGTAACAATATCAAGAATGGTCTCAGTTACTGATAGTAATTCTGTCATCGTGTCACCTCAGAAATAGCTTTTTCAAATGTGTTTTTAATAGAGTGAATTTCATCTTCAATGTCATCAATATGCATGGCATGGATATAAATATGGGTATTGTCACCAGAGATAGCCACGGAAAGCGTACCAGGTGTTAAAGAAATTAAGTTTGCAAGTAAAGTTATCTCCCAGTTACTTTTTAATTCAGTAGGCATTGCAAAAATTCCTGGTTCAAACTCAAGCTTAGGTTTATAAACAAGTTTCACGATATCAAAGTTTGATGATATCAATTCTCTTATAAATAAAAAGATTAAATAAATAATTTTATATACGCGTCTTAAATAAAAGGCATCCGGAATAAAACGATTAAATACAAGCAACAAAAGTATTCCAAGCATATACCCGGCAATAAAGCTTGAAGCAGTATAGGTTTCACTTAAGAACATCCACATTATAGCGATTATTAAATTAATAACAACCTGAAAGGCCACTATACATCACTCCTTCAACACAGAATCGATATAAACTTCTGGATTTAATAAATATACGGAAATAGATTCAATAGCCGGATAAACAAACTCAGCCCCTATTCCAAGCATAACAGATATAGTTAACAGACAGACGATCGGACCTATTAACCCTTTTGTGGATTTACGTATAATCGTTTCATCCTTTTCTCCCCAAAATCCTTTAATAAATATTTTCATAATGGAATAAAGAATTAGTAAGCTTGATAGCAATCCAATAATAACGATAGCTATTTCACCACTTGACAAGGCTCCTTTAAGCAATAACAACTTACCGATAAATCCACTGAAAGGGGGAATACCAGCTAAAACGAATCCAGCAACAAATAATAGCCAGCCTAAAAATGGATAATAGTGAATTAGTCCACTAAATTTACGTAAATCAGATGTGCCGGCAACGTAGGTTATCGTTCCTACTATTAAGAATAGGGTAGTTTTAATCAGCATATCGTGAACTAAATAATAGATAGATCCACTTAACGCATCTTCATTAAAAACACCAAGTCCCATTAGAATAAAGCCAATTGCAGGTATGATGTTATACGCGATAATCAACTTTATATTGTTGGTTGATAGTGCCCCGATAATACCAAAAATCATTGACAATCCGGCAATCCATATAAACATTTCATGTGTTAAGTTAATCTTATATACAAAAATTAATGAGAATACACGAATTAACGAATAAATGCCGACTTTAGTAAGTAATGCCCCAAATAGAGCGGAAATAACGGGATTTGGTACAATATATGACTTAGGCATCCAGTAATATAAAGGAAATAGCGCTGCCTTTGTTGCAAATACAAAGAATAAAAGTATGCCAATTGTTGTTAGGATGCCTTGCTGTTCAACATCCTGCACGCGTTGAGCAATCTGTGCCATATTTACAGTTCCGACGACAGAATATAAAAACGCAATAGCAGTTACAAACAGCATGGAAGAAAAAAGATTAATTAATACATATTTAATTGATTCACGTAGCTGAACTTTTTCGCCTCCCAATACAATGAGTGCATAAGAAGCCATTAGTAATACTTCAAAGAAAACAAATAAGTTAAATAAATCACCTGTAAGAAAAGCACCAGAAACCCCAGTTATTAAGAAGAAAAAGAACGAATAAAAGTAATATTGTTCTTTTCGGTCAGATAACGAGTAAGGGGCATAAAAAGCACAAGCTACCGCAAGAATGTTTGTTGTTAAGACAAGAAGTATTGCTAGTGAGTCTGCAACAATTACAATTCCATATGGAGCAGCCCATCCTCCAGTTTCCAATATGATAGCCTCATTATTAAACACTGACCATGCTATATAGCTTACTGTGGCCAAGCTAATTATAGAAAAAACCTTTGTTAGAAATCTGACCAAAATTAATTTTTTTGGAAAAAAGGCGAGAATTATTCCCGCAATCAACGGAATAATGATCGGTAAAACTGCTAAATTACTCATGTTCGTTACCCCTTAGCTCTTCCATATTATCAGTATTATTTTCAGTTGCTGTACGATAGGCAAGTACTAACAATAAACTGGTTATTCCAAAACTGATAACAATTGAAGTTAGTATTAGCGCTTGTGGTAATGGGTCTGTATATTCTTTAACACCTTCTATTAGAATTGGTGGAGCGCCTGTTTTTAATTTCCCCATTGTTAATATAAATAAATGTGCACCATGTGAAATTAGCACTGTGCCAATAATTATCCGTAACATTTGCTTTTGCAATAGATTATAAATACCGGTGGCAAATAGTGTACCTGCTAGGATTGAGATAATAATTTCCATTATTTCTCCTCCTTATTGTCTTTTAGATTAATCATGCTATAGATGGCAAGTGCTGCTATACCCAAAACCGCAATTTCAAATAATGTATCCAGGCCACGCATATCTACTAAAATAACGTTAACAACATTATCACCACCACCAAGCGAATGGGAGGTTTCAATAAAGTAATCTGAAATTTTATTGAAACCGTTGGTGCTATGGGATGCAATTCCAATCAATGTTAACAATGTACCAAACCCAACCGAAATTAATATATTTATTGTTTTGGTACTTAAAGATTCACTATTTTTTTCAAGTTTTGGCAAGTGATAGAAACAAAGCAGAAATAATGCTACAGAAACTGTTTCTATTACTAATTGTGTTAGTGCTAAATCCGGGGCCCGGTAAATAACAAACAGAATTGCTACACCATAGCCAACAACTCCCACAGTTAAAATAGCGGCTACATTATGTATGGTAAAGATCGTGCCAATTGCTGCTGCAATCATAAGCAGAACAACTGCTATTTCAACAATGGTTATCTCTGCCAACTTATTAAATTGAATCGTGAAACCATTGGTCACAAACATAAATGTGAATGTCACTACTAACGTTGTAGCAAGAATAGCCGCGATGTAGAATCTGATGGATCCCGTCATATAAGAACGTGTGATTCGATCTGAATACACATACAACATACTGATTAACCAGTCATAAGCTTTATTTAGACTCAATTTTCCTGGGAGTATATTATAAATTCCATTCCATTTTCTCCTTGTTAAAACAAGAATTGTACCAATCCCTACTACAGCCAGAGACATTTGGAATGCAGTTGATTCAAAGCCGTGCCAGAATTTAAGCTCTTTAACAACTTCACTTCCATACACTGCTTCTGCAGCATGGGCAATAAATGTTCCATTAACCAAATTAGGGAACAGTCCAATTAATATAACACCTAAGACAAGCACGATTGGAGAAATCAGCATACCAAACGGTGCTTCATGCGGTTTTTTAGGTAATTGGCTTAGCTGTTTTTTCCCTCCAAAAACCCCGAAGAAGAAATACAGCGAGTAAACAAAGGTAAAAATACTGCCTAACACTGCCAGGTAAGGGATTGCTTGAACAAGAAAGCCTGCTATATTGCTTGTACCCTCAGTTAATTGAATAGCGGAATCAAAAAACAGTTCTTTACTGTAAAACCCATTGAGAAATGGTAATGGAACACCTGCCATGGAAAACGTACCAAATAACGCTAGCGTAGCTGTCATTGGCATAAATGTTAATAGGCCACCAAGCTTTCGTATGTCCCGTGTGCCCGTTTCATGGTCTACTATACCTGCGACCATAAACAGGCTTCCTTTAAATGTAGCATGGTTTAAGATGTGAAATACCGCAGCAAAGACAGCAATTTTTGTTCCAAATCCAAGCATTGCCATAATCATACCCAACTGACTGATTGTTGAGAACGCAAGAATTGCCTTTAGATCTGTTTGGCGGACAGCCATATAAGAACCCCAGCATAAGGTAACAATTCCGGCAATACTTACGATAATAAAGAACCACTCATAACCAGAAAAGATAGGAGAAAATCGAGCAACCAGGAAAAGTCCTGCCTTAACCATTGTCGCAGAATGGAGGTACGCACTTACAGGTGTAGGTGCTTCCATTGCATCCGGCAGCCAAATATGGAATGGGAACTGTGCTGATTTGGTAAATGCTCCTAAAAGTATAAATCCTAAAATAAGTGGCAAATACTCACTATTTAAGATAATATCAGTTTGTGCAATCATTGCTTGTATGCTGGTTGTTCCAGTAATAACAGATAACAGGATAAAGCCACCAAACATACTTAAACCACCGAAAATAGTAATTAACATTGATTTCAATGCACCGTATCTGGACCGTTCGTTAAAATGCCAATATCCAATTAGTAAAAATGAGGAAATTGATGTTAATTCCCAAAATGTATAAAGAACAAAGATATTATCGGATAAGACTACCCCCAGCATTGCTGCCATGAACATAAGTAAATAAACGTAGAAATGGCCTAATCGCTCTGAATTATCGAGGTAATAAATAGAGTAAAGAACAACTAGTGCTCCAATTCCGCTTATCAGTAATGCAAACAGAAGGCTGAGACCATCTAAATAAAAGTTTAAATTAATATCAAGTGATGGAATCCATTTATATGTTTGATAAATTGGTGAAAAATCGTTTCCAATGAAACGGATAAAGTATAGAAATATCGTAAAGGGAATAATGAATACAAAAATACCAGTATGTATCTTATGTTTAAACTTACTTATAAATGGAATAAAACAAGCAAGTAAAAGCGGGATTAAAACTATGTATATCATTTTATTAGTAGTCCTCCTTAATGAACACGGGTAGGTATTAATGAATGAAACGGGGAATCCATTTAGTTAGCTATGTAACCTAATTATACTTTTATTATTATACCAAAATAGCTTATCATAATCTGGTAACAGATAAAATAAAAAACCCCTATCAAATTAATGATAGGGGAGAACAACTTCGCTTTAGTCTATTGGTAAACTGACTGATTCACTTGAACATTTGATCTTGTGTGTTAATGATCTTTTCCTAATTTCTTTTTCAATTAGATATACAAAGTCCGGGCTCAAATTTAATTCATTTGCTTTTTGGTAGGATTCTAATAGTAGTTCATCTGACAAATGTTCCATAAATCAAGCCCTCCTTAACTTTTTAAGCAGTATAGAAATTAAAAAACCCTTTTTTCCTGCATAAGTACAATCGAGGCTTGGCGAGAAGCCAAGTTTTCTAATACCGAGTTTGTTTTGTTGTTATTTAATAATTTACCACGAATTTATAGGTAGGACAAGGCAATAGTTATCTACAATCGCTTGTAGATAACTTGTGTATAAAAGGTAAAAATACGTCGAAAATGTTGTTTTTTCACTGTGGATTTTGTGAACAGAGTTATCCACAACTCGAAATTTGAAAGAAATTGTCGAACGGTTTTTTGCATAAATGACATGATTATTAATAAAAATGACACTTTTGGACTTGATTATTTCTTTATTAATGTAGAAAGTTATTATAGGATTAAGTTATACTAATTATTTGCACCTGTATCGATGGAAATAATATCCTGAACACGAAATAATACTTAGAAAACAATGCATGCTGTAAATATGAAGAGGTGTAACTAGTGTTAAAAAAATTTTTGCCAAATGAACATGTGAAAACTATATTTGATATACATCCAGCCTTGCTGCGAAAAAAAGGTATTAAAGGAATTATTACTGATTTAGATAATACACTTGTCGCTTGGGATGTTAAGGATGCCACTCCAGAAGTCATTCAATGGTTTGAACAGATGAAAGAACAAGACATTAAAGTAACAATTATTTCGAATAATAAACAGGAGCGAGTTAAACTGTTTTCAGAGCCACTTGAAACGCCATTTGTATTTAGTGCCAGAAAGCCTTTAAGCCAGGCTTTTAAGAGTGCTGCAAAAGAAATGAAGCTGAATAAGGAAGAAATAGTAGTAATTGGTGATCAGCTTTTAACAGATGTTCTTGGTGGAAACTTTGCAGGTTTTCACACGATACTCGTTGTGCCGATTGTTCGAACTGATGGAAAAATCACTCGTATTAATCGTAAAATTGAACGGCGAATATTAAGCTACATGAATAAAAAAGGTAAGATAAGCTGGGAGGAATGAGAATGGATAAAATATACTGTCAAGGATGCGGAGCCTTAATCCAATCAACGAACCCTGATGGAGTCGGGTATACACCAAAATCGACACTTGATAAGGAATCTGTTCTATGTAAACGTTGTTTTCGTCTGAAACACTATAACGAAATACAAGATGTTTCCATGACAGATGATGACTTTTTGACGATGGTAAGCCAGATTCGGGATACAGATGGGCTTGTTGTTCACGTAATAGATATATTTGATGTTAATGGGAGCATGATAAGAAGTCTTCCTCGCATTATTGGCAACAAATCTATTTTGTTGGTTGGCAATAAAATCGATTTGTTACCAAAATCGACAAATAAACGTAAATTAACACAATGGCTTCAAGCTACAGCTAATGAGGCTGGGATTAAAGTGGAAGGAATATACCTTATTTCATCCGTGAAAGGTTATGGTTTAGCAGAGTTAACTGAAGCCATTGAAAAGTATCGAAACAATAGTGATGTTTATATTGTTGGTACAACTAACGTAGGGAAATCTACTTTTATAAACCGGCTGATACAGCAATCAAATGGTGTGAATGATGTAATAACTACTTCCTACTTTCCTGGTACAACTTTAGGGTTTATAGAGATACCTTTGGATAGCGATACTTCAATAATTGATACACCTGGTATCGTAAATAAGCAGCAAATAGCTCATTATATATCAGATAATGATCTCAAGCTAATAACACCAAACAAAGAAATCAAGCCTAGAGTATATCAATTGAATGATCAGCAAACGCTCTATTTTGGAGGTTTGGCGCGTCTTGACTTCGTTAAAGGTGAGAGGCAGTCGTTTGTCTGTTATTTTTCCAATGACTTAACGATCCACCGGACAAAGTTGGAAAAGGCTGACCAGCTATTAAGTGAACATAGAGGAGGACTTTTATCACCTCCAGATGAAAAATCTCTTGAAATTTTACCTAGACTGACTGAAAGTACGTACCGAATAACAGATAAACAAACGGACATCGTTTTTCCGGGGCTGGGATGGGTAACTATTCCATCTGGTAATGTTACGGTTGCTGCGCACAGTCCTAAGGATGTTAATGTATCAATAAGAAGGTCATTTTTATAGGAGGACTAGTATGGAACTGAAGCTTGGGCTTGTTGGTTTCCCCGTAAAACATTCCCTTTCTCCTTGGATCCATAACCAATTTATGGAAAAGTCTGGAATAGAAGGTGCCTATTCCATTATGGAAATTAAACCTGATGATTCGTTCGAGCTTGAACTGGAACGAATTAAGGAGAGCCAGGTTGATGGTTTTAATGTCACCGTGCCGTACAAAAAACAAATAATAAACTATCTGGATGGCTTGGATAAAAACGCTGAACGAATTGGTGCAGTTAACACAGTAGTTTGTAAAAATGGCAAATGGATAGGCTATAATACCGACGGAATCGGATACGTTATCGCTCTAAGAAACAAATTTCCGGAAATCTTTCGCGATAAGGCCAATAGAATTCTAATTCTAGGTGCAGGTGGTGCTGCTTATGGAATTTATTATGGGTTGAAATCAGAAGGGTTCACGGAGATTGATATAGCAAACCGTACACATTCCAGTGCGAAAGAAATCGCAATTCTTGGGGAAAATGAAGTCAATACATCAATATTGACGCTGGATGAAGCACAGGGAACGATAAATAGCTATAATTTAATTATTCAAACGACTTCAGTTGGCATGAAACCAAATACTGAAGATACGATAATACCAGTCAAATTACTTAAGCGAAATAGTGTTGTCAGTGATATTATTTATCAGCCGCTGAATACCAGGTTTTTAATGGATGCAAAACAGGCAGGTGCGTCCATACATTATGGTCATACGATGTTACTATATCAGGCACAATATGCATTTGAACTTTGGACGAATAAGAAAATACCTATTGATGAGATGGACCAGCAACTAAAAACTATTTTGGAAGGAAGATAAAGTATGCTAACAGGAAAACAGAAACGATTTTTGCGTTCAAAAGCAAATCAACTAAAGCCTATTTTTCAGGTAGGCAAAACTGGTGTTAACGATAATATGATCGAGCAGATTAGTGAAGCGCTGGAAAAGAGAGAACTAATTAAGGTTAGTATCCTAAAAAACTGTATGGATGACAAAAATACGGTTGCTGAAAAATTATCAGCTGGAACGGAAGCAGAAGTAGCACAGATTATCGGTAATAATATTGTACTTTACAAAGAGTCTCAGGAAAATAAACATATTCAGTTACCTTAAAGGAGTACAGAATGAAATCTATTGGAATATTAGGCGGTACATTCGATCCGCCACATCTTGGTCATTTGATTATAGCTGAAGAAGTACGTGTGGCACTAAAGCTTGATGAAATCTGGTTTATCCCGTCACAAGAGCCGCCACACAAAGAAAAGGCATTTATTGGGGCGTCGCATCGGGTTGAAATGGTAAAAAGAGCAATCAGCAGTAATCCAAGTTTTAAATTAAACACGGTTGAAATTAGTCGTTCAGGCAAGTCTTATACGTTTGAAACAATGAAACAATTGAAGAAAGAGAATCCTGATGCCGAGTTTCACTTTATTATTGGTGCGGACATGGTTGAATATTTACCAAATTGGAACCATATTAATGATCTGTTTGACATGGTTAAATTTGTTGGTGTTAAGCGCCAGGGATATAAAATGAACACTAGGTATCCTATTATCGAAGTTGATATTCCGCTTATAGAGATATCTTCAACTAATATAAAAGAGAGATTAAACAATAATATGCCGGTTAAATATATGGTTCCTGAGGTAGTTGAACACTATATAAAGGAGAAGCAGTTGTATGAAAAAAGATGAAGCAATTAGTCTTGTGAAACCCCACTTGAAAACGGAGAGATTTGAACACACGTTACGTGTAGCTGAAACTGCGGTGAAATTAGCGAAATTATACAACGAATCTGTAGATAAAGTGGAACTGGCTGCAATCTTTCATGATTATGCAAAGTATTTTTCATTAGAGTATATGAAGCAGATAATTAAGGAAGGACAGTTGCCAAAGGATTTACTCGATCATCACCATGAATTATGGCATGGACCGGTAGCTTCGGTAATAATAGACCGGGAATTTGGTATATCCGATACTGGTATACATAGTGCAATTCACTATCATACGACAGGAAAAGCAGATATGAGTAAGATGGATATGATTATCTTTACAGCTGATTACATTGAGCCTGGACGATCGTTTCCAGGTGTAGAAGAGGTTCGGGAAATGGCCGAAATAGACTTGTATCGTGCTACTTGGATGGCGTTACGGAATACAATTCAATTCTTGGTTAGTAAACATGTTCCTGTTTATCCGGACACCTTTTATGCATATAATGATTTAACAAGACGTTTAAACGGAGGTAATTAACTTAATGAATAACAAAGAAATCATTCAACAAATTGCAAATGCATGTGATGATAAACGAGCAGAAGATATTGTTGCATTAGATATGCAGGATGTATCGTTAATGACGGACTACTTTCTAATTTGTCATGGAAGTAATGAACGTCAGGTTCAGGCGATTGCGAGGTCAATAAAGGATACTATGGAAGAAAAGGATATTATCATTCAGCGCCTGGAAGGTTATGAGCAGGCTCGTTGGATTTTAGTCGATTTGGGTGATATTGTATGTCATGTATTCCATAAGGAGGAGCGATCCTATTATAATTTAGAACGATTATGGGGCGATGCATCAAAAGTTGAATTAAGTGTTGGAAACAATGGATAGTTCTATGACGTATCAGCAAATGGCAACTATTTATGACCGGTTAATGAGCGATGCCCCATATGACCAGTGGCAGTCCTTTACCAATAATATTATTAGCCAATTGGGGAAATCAGTCGAGACAATAGTTGATTTAGGATGTGGTACAGGCCAGATAACCACTAGATTGGCTCGCGACGGTTATCATATGACAGGAGTTGACTACTCTAGCGATATGCTAAGTTATGCTGAACAGCGTGCAACCGCAGAGAAGCTTCCTGTAAAATGGATTAATCAGGATTTAACAAATTTAAGCGGAATTATTAATCAGGATGCAGCAGTAAGCTATTGTGATGTTATAAATTATATTACTGAAGAGGACGAGCTTCGAACTGTTTTTCAAAATATAGCTGATTTATTGAAAATAGGCGGACTATTTCTTTTTGATGTTCACTCCCTGTCTCATGTTGAGCATAATCTGGTAAATCAGACATTTGGAGAAGTAAATGATGATGTTTCATATATTTGGTTTTGCTCAGAGGGGGAAGTCCAGGGAGAAATGTATCACGATTTAACATTCTTTGTATCTGATCAGGATAAATATTCACGATTTGATGAAATACACCATCAACGCACATATTCGATTGATTTTTATGCACGGTTGTTAAGTGATGCAGGTTTTGAAATAAAGCATTTATCTGGTGATTTTTCATTAAATAATGAAAATATTAATGAAGATTCGGAACGAATTTTTATAGTTGCTGAAAAACGACCGGAAAAATAAAATTTTCCGGTCGTTAGTTTTATATTCGCAGCGAATAATGAACGCATTAACCTTGAAGGCATAAGAAAGGCTGAAGATAAACTACTTGAGTTGACTTTGGATCAACAGTACGTATTTGATATATGATGTGACACAGTATTAAAATAAATTATGTGCGATGACATCGCTCCAGAAATACACTGCGCTTTCCGTGGGCGGCTGTTGAGCCCTCTTCGTGCAAACGCACTCAGTGGTCTCACCTAGGCCTTTGCTCCCACAGGAGTCTCCGTGTATTTCCTCCGCTGGGTTT
>JBDNGJ010000092.1:0-74205 GCA_041689365.1 Virgibacillus sp. | reverse complement strand
TCGTCCGGGGTCGCTACGGGCGGATTCTTTCCGCGGGCAACGCTTCAGCTTCCTCGGAAGAAATAACCGCTTCCTGCGGGATCTTCAGCTGTTGCTATTCCCGCAGGAGTCACCGCCCTCCGCTCACCCGGACTAGTGTAGTGCTGTCACACATTTCTTCTATAGGGATTTCTACTCCAGTCAACAGCGGAGGAAATACACGTAGACTCCTGTGGGAGCTGAGGCCTAGATGAGTCTACGGAGCGACGTAGGAGCAAGGAGGCTCATCAGCCGCTCTTGGTGCGCGAAGTGTATTTCCGGAGCGGTGTCATAGCACTCAGCATGTTAGTTCGCATTTTATATCAACTGTGTCTAAGACTCATTACTTGGTAAAAGCAACAATCTTTTTGAAAACAGCCTATTGTTTTGTATGGAGTTAATGAAGTATAGATATATTTTTAAAGGATAACTAGGTTTTGTGAAAAAACTGCTTCTTTGTTGATAAATACTTTTTAGCGGGTAATTAACTCAATAAAATTAATAATTTATATCACCTTTTGGTATAAAAAGTATATTTTATATGTATATAGTCCTAGATAAATTTAACTAATTATTTTTCCCAAAGAGAAAATTGTCGAAATGTGATAGACTTTAAATGCGTTATAAATTATAATGTTCGTATACATATAATAGTTTATGTCTGTCTTTTCATAAAAATTTTGGAGGAATTGCAATGGAATTATTTGGTGGCACGTTCCAGACACTTGAAAACTCTCTTAATTATGCATCGGCTAAAAATCGGACTATTTCAAGTAATATTGCAAATGTCGACACACCGGATTATAAGTCGAAGGACGTTGTTTTTAAAAATGTGTTAAATGAAGCGCTAAATACGTCCATTGAGACAAAGCGAACACATCCGGAACATATTCCTTTTAATAATATAAATTCAAATAGTTCTTTTAAAACGGTCACAAACCAGAACACCATGTATAACCATAACGGGAATAATGTTGACATAGATAAAGAAATGTCTGACTTAGCAAAGAACCAAATTTATTACCGAAGTTTGGTAGACCGTATCAACGGTAAATTTAGTAGTATTCAAACGGTGATTAGAGGAGGTAGATAATTATGTCAATATTTAATGCAATTAACACAAGTGCAAGCGCCTTAACAGCGCAAAGACTTCGTATGGACGTTGTTTCGTCAAATATTGCTAATGCTCAAACAACCAGGGCTACCATGAATGAAAATGGTGAGTATGAACCTTATCGAAGGAAAATGGTTGTTATGGAACCAACCGGACAAAATTTTAAATCTTTCTTACATAAAGCTACTAATTCCACATCAAATCAGGGTTCTGGAGTGAAAGTATCAGAAATTGTTGAAGATGACGAGCCGTTTAAGGTTGTATATAACCCTAATCATCCAGATGCTGATGAAGCAGGTTACGTGGAAATGCCAAATGTGGACCCATTAAAAGAAATGGTAGATTTGATGAGTGCAACTAGATCGTATGAAGCGAACATAACATCAATGAATGCAAGTAAAAATATGTTGTTAAAGGCACTGGAAATAGGAAAATAATAATGAAGGAGCTATTATATGAACCCTTTAGTAAATGGATTAAATCAGCCTGCAATAACCAATACAGAAACAGCCAAGCCATCAATCTCGCCAGGTGAAGCACAAAGTAACTTTGCGAATTCATTAAAAGCAGCTATTGAGCATGTGAATGACACACAAGTTGCTTCAGATACAAAAACGAAAGAAATGGCAAAGGGCGAGGTAGACGATTTACATAACGTTATGATTACAGCACAAAAAGCCAGCGTTACGTTGGAGACATCTGTGCAAATACAACGTAAAGTAATAGATGCATATAAAGAAATTATGCGCATGCAGATATAAAGGAAACTATCTTTCTAAAAAGCAAGTATTGTTTAGCAGTAGATAGAGTATAAATACTTTCCAAACTGTAAAATTACAATTAGGATTTCGCTAAAAAGACTTATACACCAGTATAAGGGAGTATATTGAGATTATAAAAGTATTCAGACGATTTTTATGAGGTCCTAATAGTAGCTATAGAATTGCTAAGATAGTTTTTAAAAAGAAATTGGGATTTGGCGGGGGATATATGAAGGAAAAATTATTGAAATTCAAAGATACAGCTAAATCTTTTTGGACCAAACGTACCAAAGGTCAAAAAGGAATATTTATAGGTTCTATCGTAATAGTTGTTGCTTTGATTACAGCAATAATACTGTTTACATCTGACACTAAGCTTGTTCCTTTATATAATAACCTATCTTTACAGGAAGTCGGTCAAATAAAAAGTGAGTTAGATGCACGTGGTATTACTTATGAACTGGAAAGCGGAGGAACAACTGTTACCGTACCGGAAAGCAATGTGAATTCACTTCTTGTTGATCTTGCAGGACAGGGTATTCCGAATAGTGGTAACATAGATTACTCTTTTTTCAGCGAAAATGCTTCGTGGGGTATTACAGACAATGAGTTTAGCATGATAAAACTGGATGCCATGCAAACAGAGTTAGCTAACTTAATTAAAGGTGTAGAAGGAATTGAAGATGCAAAAGTCATGATTAATATGCCTAAAGAACCTGTCTTTGTCAGTGAATCTGGGCAGGATGCTAGTGCTTCCATTGTTATAAACACACAACCTGGCTATCAATTTAAAGGGAACCAAATTGACTCATTATATCATTTAGTATCAAAAGCTGTTCCTAATTTGCCGGCTAAAGATATCGTTATTATGAATCAGTATTTTGAATACTTTGACAGGAACTCACAAAACGGTGTTGCCAATAAGGATACATATACATATCAACAGGGTGTAAAGAAGGATATTGAACGTGATATACGGCGGAGACTTCAACAAATGCTTGGAACTATGGTCGGAATGGAGAATGTCATTGTTTCAGTAACGGCTGATGTTGACTTCACACAGGAAAACCGGGTTGAAGAGCTTATCGAGCCAGTTGATGTCGAAAACATGGAAGGGCTACCAGTAAGTATTGAAAGTATTCAGGAAACATACACAGGAAATCCGCCGGTTGGTGGAACAGTCGGGACCGGTGAAGGTGACATACCAGGTTATGAGGCAACAGAAGAAGGCCGAAATGGTGACTACGAGCTTTCAAAGGAAACGATAAATAATGAGTATAACCGTATACGTAAAGAAATTGTAGAAAGCCCCTACAAGATTCGTGATTTAGGAATTCAGGTAGCGGTTGATGAAGTGAAAAGCAAGAACGGGGACGACATTCAATATCTATCGAATCAGGAACAAGAAACAGTTTCTGCAGGAATGGCATCAATTTTAAATTCAATCATCAGTACATCAATAGATGAAGAATACGGGGAGGTTCAGCCTGAAGAAAAAACATCTATTGTATTCCAGGAATTTAGTGAAAGTGCTAATACAGCACAACCTACTACCCCAGTTATTCCATTATGGATGTATATAGCAGGCGGAGTATTATTAGCAATTATTATCTTATTAATATTCTTATTAATACGGAACCGTAAGACGGATGAAGAGGAAATAGTAGAAGAGAAAGTGAACACTGAAATGAGTGAGGAACTACCTGAAATAGGTAATGAGCAAGATTCTGAATCGGTAGTACGTAAAAAACAACTGGAGAAAATGGCTAAAGAAAAGCCAGAAGAGTTTGCTAAACTTTTACGAAGCTGGATCGCAGATGATTAAGGAGGTCATAGAAAATGGCAAAACAAGCTACTCTTACAGGTAAACAAAAGGCAGCTATTCTCTTGATCTCTATGGGTCCGGACGTTTCTGCACAAGTATACAAACATTTGTCCGAAGAAGAAATAGAGAAGTTAAGTTTGGAAATTTCTTCAGTAAAAAAAGTAGAATCAAAGACGAAGGAAGATGTTCTTGATCAATTTCATCAAATAGCCTTAGCACAGGATTATATAACGCAAGGCGGGATTGGCTATGCAAAATCAGTACTTGAGAAAGCTTTTGGGGAGAATGAGGCAACCAACATAATTGAACGCCTTACATCGTCATTGCAAGTAAGGCCATTTGACTTTGCACGAAAAGCTGACCCACAGCAAGTGTTAAATTTTATACAGCATGAACACCCACAAACAATCGCGCTTGTATTATCTTACTTGGATCCGGAACAGTCAGGACAAATATTATCCGAGTTACCACAAGAAATGCAGGCTGAAATTGCAAAACGGATTGCGACAATGGATTCAACTTCACCTGAAATTATTAGTCAGGTAGAGCAAGTACTAGAGAGGAAAATATCTTCCTCGTTAACGGAGGACTATACACAAACTGGTGGGATTGCAGCTGTTGTTGAAGTATTAAACGGGGTTGACAGAAGTACTGAAAGAACAATCTTGGATGCTCTTGAAATTCAGGATCCAGAATTGGCTGAGGAAATCAAAAAACGTATGTTTGTTTTTGAGGATATTGTTGTCTTGGATAACCGTGCAATTCAACGTGTTATTCGAGAAGTTGAGAATGAAGATTTACGACTCTCCCTTAAAGTTGCTAGTGATGAAGTAAAGGATATAGTATTTAGCAACATGTCTCAGCGGATGGCTGAGACCTTTAAAGAAGAAATGGAATATATGGGGCCTGTTAGGCTGAGGGATGTAGAAGAAGCACAAACAAGAATTGTCGGGGCCATACGTCGCCTGGAAGAGATTGGAGAGATCGTTATAGCCCGTGGTGGAGGTGACGATATCATTGTCTAATATTTATTCAAATCATTCACGTACTATGAAAGAAAAACTTATTAAAGTAAGACCGATTGAGCTAAATAATCATGATATTGCACATGCTTCCCCAAGTACAGCGGATGAACAAAAAAATATACAATCTGAAATCAGTCAGGCATATGAAAGACTTCAGCAAATACAGGAACAACAAGCGGCGATGGTGCAAGAGACGAAGACGGAAATTGAAAAAGCTAGAGAAAATTGGAAAACAGAAAAAGAAGCTTATATTAAGCAGGCTCAGGATGAGGGATTTTCGAAAGGTTTTGAACTTGGTCAGCAAGAGGGACAGGACCAATATAAGGAATTACTGACAAATGCTAATAAGATTATTGAATCTGCTACAAAAGATTATCACTCTACAATTGAACAAAGTGATGAAACAATAGTAGAGTTGGCGGTTCACGCTGCAGAAAAAATTATTAAAAAGGAATTGAAGGAGAATCCAGCGTCATTCCTAACAATTGTTAATGCAGCAATCAAGGAGATAAAGGATCAGTCGGATCTTTCAATATATCTACATCCAGGTAATTATGAAATGGTAATGAAGCAAAAAGATGAGATTGTCCAACTTGTTGACAAGGACTTAAATGTATCTATCTATGTTAATGACCAATTAAAAGAAGACAGTTGTTTGATTGAACATCCCTTTGGGCGAATTGATGCCAGTATAGATGTTCAGCTTCAGGAACTGCGTGAAGTACTACATGAGGTCAATATGGAGAGTGACCAATGACATCGACAAAATTTTTAAATGCAATTGATCAGGCGGATACATTAAAAAGGTATGGGAAAGTATTGCGAGTCGTTGGATTAATGATTGAATCACAAGGGCCAGATGCGAATATCGGTGAAGTTTGTCTGATTCATAGTTCAACTAATAAAAAACCAGTCATGTCAGAAGTAGTCGGCTTTAGCAATGAGAAAATTATACTTATGCCGTACGCACAAGTAACTGAAATTGGTCCAGGGTGTTTAGTTGAGTCCACAGGTAAACCCCTGTCAGTCAAAATAGGCCGTGGCTTAATTGGTAAAGCAGTTGATTCACTTGGCAGATGTTTGGATGAATCGAAACTTCCAAAAGGGCTATCGAGTTATTTAACAGAACAATCTCCACCAAACCCACTCTCTCGTGCTCCTATATCTGAACCCATTCAGGTAGGGGTTAAGTCAATTGATTCGTTGTTAACAGTAGGTAAAGGACAAAGGATAGGAATATTTGCAGGTAGTGGGGTTGGTAAAAGCACTTTACTTGGCATGATTGCCCGTAATAGCAGCGCAGATATAAATGTGATTGGTTTGATTGGTGAGCGAGGCAGAGAAGTTCGAGAGTTTATTGAGAATGATCTGGGAGAAGAAGGATTAAAAAAGTCTATTGTAGTGGTAGCAACATCTGATCAGCCAGCCTTGATGCGAATAAAAGGTGCATATACAGCAACTGCAATTAGTGAATATTTTCGAGACCTGGGCTTTCAAGTTAACCTGATGATGGATTCGGTAACAAGGGTTGCCATGGCACAAAGAGAGGTTGGTTTGGCAACTGGCGAGCCACCAACAACAAAGGGATATACCCCATCTGTATTTGCTACACTGCCAAAATTGCTGGAACGGACAGGGACAAGTAAGAACGGGACAATAACCGCCTTCTATACAGTTCTGGTAGATGGTGATGATATGAATGAACCAATTGCTGACACTGTTAGAGGAATTTTGGATGGCCATTTCGTATTAGATAGAAATTTAGCAGAGCAAGGTCAATTTCCTGCTATTAATATATTAAAGTCAATTAGCAGGGTAATGAACCAGGTTTCCAGTAAACAACATTTGGAAGCAGCACAAAAAATCAGGACATTAATGGCTACTTACGAAGAAAATAATGAATTGATTCAGATTGGTGCTTATAAGCGAGGAACAAACCAGGAAATCGATAAGGCGATATCATACCACCCAAAGATACAGGAGTTTTTAAAGCAACAAGTTTTTGAATACCATACACTTGAAGAATCAATTAGCCAGATGCAAAAGTTGCTTAATGGAGGAATTTGATGGCAGAAACAGTTGCGTTATCTAAAATATTAAATGTACGTGAAAATGAAAAGAGAGATGCACAAAAAGCATATCAGCAATCCATTGATTTCTTTGAGGAAATAGCTACACAGCTATATAACCTGTTAAGAAAAAAAGAGGTGGCAGAGGAGTCATATGAAGGCTATCTGCATCAAACAACACCAATTGATAGAATTAAGGAACAGGTGGCATATATAGAAATTTTAAACAGCCAGATTATGAAACTTCAACATGATGTCCAAAAAGCAAGAAATGAAATGGATACTAATCATGATAAACTCACCAATGCGCATGTTGAAGTGAAAAAATTTGAAAAAATCATCGAGCACAGACACAAGGTCGATGAAGAGCTTGTGAAAAAAAGTGAAAATGCTCAAATGGATGAAATTTCTATGCAACAGTATTTCAACCAGAAAATTAGGTGAGAAGAATGGCAAAGGATAATAAAAAACAACAAAACAAAACGAATCCGATTCTATGGTTCTTTTTTGCTATCGTTATTCCATTTATTGTCGCGATAACTTTAACAGTCATCATTTTTACAGTTGCTGGGGTTGATGTTGCCGGATGGGCCAAATCCACTGGAAATAGTATTCCAGTTGTATCTTCTATGATCACGACAGATAAAGAAAAGGCCGAACAGCGAGATGAAAAGAAGACAAAGGATATAATTGCTAGTAAAGACGAGAAAATAGCACAGCTGAATCAGAAAGTTTCCAATCTCGAGTCTACCATCGGACAATTGGAACAGGAAATTGTCAAACTTGAGAACAGGAATTCTAATGAGGAGAAGAGTGAATCAGAAGCTGCTGATGAAGAAGCGGAATCAGGGAATGAATCTATTAAAGCAATCTCCTCATCCTTTAATGAAATGGATAGTCAACAGGCAGCATTAATTATTGAGAACATGGAGCAGGATTTAGCTGTAGGAATTCTAAAACAAATACCTAATGATGTTCGTGGCGGAATATTTGAGGAAATGGAGCCTGATTTGGCTGCTGAATTGACTCAATTGTTTGTAACTAACTAATCTAAACCGGCTTAACTTGAAAGGGGGTGAGAAAGTTGAATGCGATTGGAATGAATTTACAGCAAGTGATGCAGACAAAGGATACATTAATGCAAAATTCCGGCAAGCGACCCGCGACTAAGCAATCTGTTTTCCAGGATCTGTTGTCAGGTACAACACAGGACATTAGAGGTCAACTAAAAAACCAGGAAAATGCAAAAAATGACCTCTCTTTAGCTAAAATGCTAATGGATACAAAAGATGTTCAAAGGCTATTAGACAGTGCAGCGTCAAAAGAAGAGGCAACACTAATGTTAAAACAAGCTCTTGATAGCATTAGTTCAGGTGAAAATGGTCCATTATCCAAAGTGCAAGCAATGCAAATACTGGAAGATACAATTGGCAGTATTAAAATGGATGAACAAGGCGGAACATTAAAAGCACAAGTAATGCAAATGCTGGAAGGTGCTGTGAAAAAACTTACATCAGAGCAGGATAGTAAAAAAGAAGTAAAAGCAGCATCATTACTTGCTTTTATAGAACAGTCACCAATCATAAGCGATAAAAATTTACAAAAGCAATTTGATACATTATTTGCGAAAGCTGAAAAATTACTTTCACAAGTAACAGACCAGAAAAGTGCTTCTAAAGCAGCGCCCGAGTTATTAAAGGTTTTAGACCAATGGACAGCATTAGAGAAAAAGCAAAATACGAACCAGACAATGATTTTACAGGACTTGCCTAAAAGCAGCAGTAAAGAACAGGCAGTTTGGAAAGAACTCTTACAATCTTTTCAAAAACGGAATCAACTTGCTTCGAAACTACAGTACAATTCTGATGCAAAAGTAACGAGTAATGACGTGTCCAAATGGTTGCAGCATGCAGTAAGCGGCCAGGTTAACAGTGATAAAGTATCTGGACAGCAACCCATGTCAATGACATCATCGGTTCCATTATCAAAGGTCGAGCAATATGTCATTTATATGAATCAAAATAAAGATGCAAAGCCTGTTGATAAACAATTAATGGATCAGTTTCAAAAAGTTATGAAAACAAGCAAGTTTTTAGCGATGCAAAATGGGACGTCACAATTAAACATAACGTTACGACCTGAGAACCTCGGGGACATGATGGTTAAGCTAACCCAAATGAATGGAGAAATGACTGTAAAAATAATGGTTAGTTCCCATGCTGCTAAAGAAATGCTTGAGTCGAATATGCACCAATTGAAGAACATGTTTTCACCACAACAGGTAGTGGTTGAAAAGCAGGAAGTATCATCACAGCAAGCCCAAACGAATTTAAGTGAAGAAGAACAAAATACGGATGGACATGAACAAGGACAGTCCGATCATTCTGAACAGGACGAACAACAGGAAGAAGAAGATTTTGAGACACAATTTCAAAATATCTTAATGAATGAGAAAGTGTAGGTGAGAGAGACGTGAATTCTATAGATCCGTCCCTATATTTAAGTAATCAAACAACAGATCGAGCCCCAAGTGCTGACCTTGGTAAAGATGGCTTTTTGAAGATTTTAATGACTCAGTTACAAAATCAGGATCCAACCAATCCCATGAAAGACCAGGAATTTGTTTCACAAATGGCATCATTTTCTTCCCTGGAACAAATGATGAATATGACAAATTCAATTGATAGCCTTGTGCAAAATCAAACGGTATCACCAATATTAAAAAACAGCCACATGATTGGTAAAGAAGTTTCTTATCAGGCTTATGATGAAGAAACTGGTGAAAAACTGGGCATTGAAACAAGTAATGTTACTGCCGTAAGTCAACGTGAGGGCTGGGCTGTACTGGAGCTTGAGAATGGTGAGAAGATTTATGCAGATTCGATTACACAGGTAAGTGATCCGGATGCCAATTCAGATAGTGGTACTGAGGAAGAAGAGATAACAGGACCGGCACCTGAAGGAAGTGAGTAACATGGACCGCATTAATCAGCTGCAGCAACATCATGCGATGCCATTACCACCCGTTAAGAAACCAGAAACAAAAAATGAATCAGCTAGTTTTAAGGATATTTTGGCAGGCGTACAACATCCTAAAATCAGCAAGCATGCCAAAGAACGCTTGAGTGAACGAAATATCGCAATAAGTGAAACACAATGGCAGGCTATTTCAGAGAAAATGACTGAAGCTAAACAAAAAGGTGTTACGGATTCGTTAGTTGTTACGGACAACGCTGCACTGCTTGTTAGTACTAAAAACAATACTGTAGTAACAGCAATGGATAAGGAAGAAGCAACAAGTAAGATTTTCACTAATATTAATGGCACGATATTAATAAACGATTAGGCTGGACCCGATTGGGAGGCCATTAAGCTGTTGACTGAATGATACAGCTAAAAACGATAGCAGCTGTGATTCTTACTAGTCACTGAGGCTATACGATAAAAACCAATAAAGGGGAGAAATAAATATGTTACGTTCAATGTACGCAGGTATTTCCGGAATGAAGGGTTTTCAAACAAAATTAGATGTTATCGGTAATAATATTGCCAATGTAAACACAGTTGGTTTTAAAAAGGGCCGGGTAACATTCCAGGATATGATGAGTCAAATGTCATCAGGTGCACAAGGTGCAACAGATACTCGTGGTGGTGTAAACCCCGCACAGATTGGTTTGGGCTCGCAAACTGGGTCAATTGATAATATTCATACACAAGGTTTCCGTCAAACAACGAATAACCCACTAGATTTTTCATTGGAAGGCGATGGAATGTTTGTTGTTGCTAGTGATATAGAACGGGAAGAAGATATTCTAAACAATAGAACTGGAGATAACGGAAATTTTGACCCGACGAGTGAGGCTGGAGGGATTGATTACATTAACTTGGATGATTCTAATGTCTCCTATACACGTGCAGGTAATTTTTACTTAGATACTAACGGAAACATTGTTAATCCTGATGGACAGTATCTAATGGGATATGCTGATGGAAATAATGACGAAATAAATACCGGTAATGTTTCTGCCCTCAACATTCCTGAAGATGCACAAAGCTTCAGTGTTCAAACAAATGGTACTGTGAATTACATTGATGCAGATGGTAATACTCAAGTAGCTGGGCAAGTTGCATTGGCAAACTTCTCAAATCCAGCCGGTCTTCAAAAAGCTGGTAGTAACTTATATTTAAATACAGAGAACGCTGGTTATACTGGATTAGCTGAACCTGAAACAGATGGAGTAGCATCAATTGTCAGTGGTTCACTTGAAATGTCAAACGTGGACCTTGCTTCAGAATTCACTGAAATGATTACAGCACAACGGGGATTCCAGGCAAATACCAGAATCATTACGACATCAGATGAAATACTGCAAGAACTTGTAAATTTAAAACGATAATGTAGGGAGGTAGGGGGTGCCAAGTTAGGAGGCACTCCCGCCATAATTATGGTTCAGCTTACTAGATTGAATGGCGAACATTTTCTTTTAAACGCAATTATGATTGAACAGATTCAATCACATCCAGATACGACAATTACTTTAATGAATGGTAAAAAACTAGTTGTTAAGGATTCAGAATCTGACGTACTACAACTCGTGACAGATTATTATCAAAAAATCGGTTTAAATGGATGGTTTAACGAAATGGGTGATGTTAATGAGCAGTAGATTAGGAAAAACGATGGTGACATCCATAAGTATTTTATTGTTAGCTGGTGTAGTTGCACTTATTGTAGTTTTAAATATTACTGGGGATAAAAATAGTGGAAATGCACAATCAATTGATGAAATCATAGAAAATTCATATCAAACTTCCGAAATAACCACTGACCTGGAAGATGGCAGTTTTGTACGAATTCAATTTCAAATCATCACCGACAGTAAAGACGCGAAAGAAGAAGTTAGAAAACGGGAATTTCAGCTTAAAAATATCTTAATAAAAGAACTGGCTAAAATGAATGAAGAAGATTTTAAATCAGGATTATCCAATTTAGAAGATGTTGTCCAATTAGAGTTAAATAAGGTTATGACAGAAGGCAATATTACAGATGTTTACACAATTAATAAAATTTTACAGTAGTAAGGTAAATTCTCCTGTTTGGAGGTGAGGTTTCAAGTGGAAGAAGTACTTTCGCAAAATGAGATTGATGCATTATTATCAGCGATATCGTCGGGCGAAATGAATGCAGATGAACTAAAAAAAGAAGAAAAAGAGCAAAAGATTCGAGTATATGATTTTAAGCGTGCACTTCGGTTTTCTAAAGATCAGATTCGGAGTTTATCCAGGATTCATGAAAACTACGCCCGTTTATTAACGACCTATTTCTCTGCGCAACTAAGAACATATGTAAATATCTCTGTTGCGTCTGTTGACCAAATACCTTATGAAGAGTTTATTCGGTCCGTTCCGAAGATGACCGTATTAAACATGTATAGCTTATCGCCACTTGAAGGCAGAATTTTAATGGAAGTTAACCCGAATATTGCATATGGGATGCTTGACAGGGTCCTTGGTGGTAAGGGAAATAGTGTTAACAAGGTGGAAAATTTAACTGAAATTGAGACAATGCTAATGTCTCAACTTTTTGAAAAAGCAACAGTTAACCTACAGGAGGCATGGTCGTCCTTAATAGAGATTGACCCTGTATTAGAGGATTTTGAAGTGAATCCACAATTCCTGCAAATGGTATCCCCAAATGAAACAGTTGTAGTAGTTTCATTGAATACCACAATAGGTGAGACAAGTGGCATGATTAATATTTGTATTCCTCACATAGTGTTGGAACCTATTATTCCAAAATTATCAGTGCATTATTGGATGCAAACAGCAACTAAAAAGCGGGATCCTGAAGCATATGAAAAACTATCTAATAATATTCAAACTGCTAATGTTGAAGCAAGAGCATTATTAGGCAATACCGATATCAGTATTCAGCAGCTGCTTAACTTAGGGGCCGATGACATTATTGGGCTGAATCAGCCGATTGATCATCCATTAACGCTAGCAATAAATGATGAACCTAAGTTTTATGTACAGCCTGGCAAATTTAAAAATAAGCTGTCAGTGCAAGTACTTGAAGAAATTAAGGGGGGGAACAATAATGAATGACGGCATGCTTTCCCAGGATGAAATAGATGCACTCCTGAAAGTGGGTGAAGAAGAAGACGAGATGGATAACCAAGCAAAAGATTCAATTGATAGCTTAAATTCTTTGTCTACAATCGAAATAGATACTCTCGGTGAAATAGGTAATATTTCTTTTGGAAGCTCGGCAACAACATTATCGACTCTACTAAATCAAAAAGTAGATATTACAACAACAAAGGTTTCTGTTATTAAAAATACAGAAATGAATAATGTGTTAGATTTTGAACATGTAAACATTCAGGTGAATTATATTGAAGGTTTCAATGGCCAGAATGTACTGGTTATGAAGTCAGAAGATGCTGCTGTAATCTCGGACATTATGCTGGGTGGTAATGGAGCTTCTCCTGATAATGAATTGAATGAAATCCATCTTAGTGCTGTTCAGGAAGCGATGAATCAGATGATGGGTACAGCAGCAACGAGTATGTCAACGGTATTTGGTAAGCGTGTTGATATATCACCGCCAACTATTAATCTTGAAAAAACGGATGGCAATGAAAGTGAAGAATCTATTTCTGATGAAGAACATTTTGTTAAAGTTTCATTCCAGCTGAAAGTTGGTAACCTGATAGATTCAAATATAATGCAGTTGATACCCGTTCGATTTGCCAAGGAACTGGTTGAACAGCTGCTGAATAAATCTTCATCCGATGTGGAAAAAGAGGCAACTGTAACAGCTGAAAAACCAAAAGTAAAAACAGAACAAAAGAATTATTCAGAACAGCAGAAGTCTAAGAGTTCTCAATACCTTGGAGATACAATTGACCAAGATAATTCTACTATTCAGCAAGCAACTTTTTCGAATTTTGAACAGGTTGAGTTAAATAAAAATGAACAGCGTAATCTGGATATGCTTTTGGATATACCATTAAAAGTAACGGTAGAACTAGGTCGTACAAACAGGACCATTAAGGATATTTTAGAGCTGTCGGCTGGGTCTATCATTGAATTGGACAAACTTGCGGGCGAACCGGTAGATATCCTAGTTAACGAAAAATTAATTGCTAAAGGCGAAGTAGTGGTAATAGATGAGAACTTTGGTGTTCGCGTAACGGATATCAGCAGCAGAACTGACCGTTTAATGAAACTAAAATAATACTATCTTAAAGGGAGATTACTGCAATGGCAAAACAAATATTAATAGTAGATGACGCAGCTTTTATGCGTATGATGATCAAAGATATTTTAAGTAAAAATGGATTTGAAGTTGTTGGTGAAGCACAGGATGGCGTAGAGGCAATTGAGAAGTATAAGGAACTGAAGCCTGATCTTGTTACACTCGATATTACGATGCCAGAGATGGACGGGTTAGCTGCTTTAAAAGAAATAAAACAATTAGATGGTGATGCAAATATAATTATGTGCTCAGCTATGGGGCAACAAGCGATGGTTATAGATGCTATACAGGCCGGAGCAAAAGATTTTATCGTTAAACCGTTCCAGGCAGAACGAGTTGTTGAAGCAATCCAGAAGGCGCTAGATTAAGAAACGAGTGAGTATAGTGATAAATAAAATAGGTTTATGTGTTTGTATCATAGCTTTCATTTTTACTGCTTCGAATCCGGTGATTATTGAGGCGGGACCTAGTGTAGAAAAATGTCTCGAGGAAGAAGCGGATTGTACACAATCTGAAACAACTCCTAATGAAACTAAAAGTAATGAAGAATCAGGTGGAATGAGTAATGGATCTTTACTATTTAACTTGGTCAAAATGTTTTTTGCCTTACTTTTAGTACTTGGACTTATATATTTATTACTTAAGTTTTTAAGTAAACGTAATAAACTGTTTCAACAGGTCAATGCGTTGGAGAACTTAGGTGGCATCTCAGTTGGACCTAATAAATCCATTCAGCTTGTTCGGATAGGATCCAGAATCTTTATTATAGGTGTTGGTGAGAATGTTGAAATGCTGCAGGAAATTAGCGAAGAAGAAGCGAAAAATGAGATATTACATAATAATAAATCAAATGAAGCTCAAACAAAGTCATTATTAACGTCTGTTTTTCAACAAAAAACAGATACAGATGAAGATACTCAATCTAAGAAAGATTTTAAAAATATGTTTTCAAGTGAATTAAGTAAATTGAAACAAAGCAGAGCAAAGTTAATCAATCAACGTAAACAGAAGGAAGATAGACATGAATGAATTTGTAGATATGTTTTCTGGATCTGATCCTTCATCTGTTTCAACATCAGTGAAATTACTGCTTCTACTTACAGTATTATCGTTAGCTCCAAGTATACTAATTCTGATGACGAGCTTTACCAGAATAATTATTGTTTTGTCATTTGTTAGAACATCACTTGCTACACAGCAGATGCCACCAAATCAAGTGTTAATTGGGCTAGCCTTGTTTCTTACGTTTTTCGTAATGGCACCAACGTTTAGTGAGGTTCATGATGAGGCGTTACAGCCGCTTTTTGAAGAAGAAATAACATTGGATGAAGCATATGAGCGGGCAAGTACACCGATGAAAGAATTTATGTCAAAACATACACGGCAAAAAGACCTGGCATTATTTATGAATTATGCAGAAATTGACAAACCAGATAATATACAGGATATTCCATTAACTACATTGGTACCAGCTTTCGCGATAAGCGAGTTGAAGACGGCCTTTCAGATGGGTTTTATGATATTTGTTCCGTTTTTGATCATTGATATGGCTGTTGCAAGTGTTCTAATGTCAATGGGGATGATGATGTTACCGCCAGTAATGATTTCATTGCCATTTAAAATATTGTTGTTTGTGTTAGTAGATGGCTGGTACTTGATTACCCAGTCATTATTAAAAGGGTTTTAAGGCAGGTGTTTATATTTGACGAGTGAGTTTGTATTAACCTTAGCTGAAAAAGGTGTTTATGTTATTTTACTTATATCAGGTCCATTGCTGATTCTGGCATTAGCTGTTGGACTTCTTGTCAGTATTTTTCAGGCCACAACTCAAATACAGGAGCAGACACTAGCCTTTATTCCAAAAATTGTTGCTGTGTTAGTAGGGCTTGTATTTTTTGGACCATGGATGCTTACAAAAATGGTCGAATTCACGGTGAATTTATATCAAAATCTGAATCAGTTTGTAGGGTAAAACATGTTAGATATTATTAATCTTTCGAGTATTCCTGTTTTTTTACTTATTTTTGTACGGGTTGCAGCTTTTTTTGCGACCGTTCCGTTATTTTCATATCGGACAATTCCGACGCCGTTTAAGATTGGTTTTTCGTTTTTTCTGGCATTAGTAATGTATTATACCGTTGACTCATCGAACGTCCCAATCGATAACATGTATTTATTTTTATTAATGAAGGAAGCAATCGTTGGTCTGCTAATAGGCTTATTAGCTTATATTATCCTTTCAGCCATTCAAATTGCTGGTGGTTTCATTGATTTTCAAATGGGCTTTGCGATTGCTAATGTAATTGACCCGCAAACAGGTGCTCAAAGTCCCTTAACAGGTCAATACCTCTATATAATTGCCCTGTTATTCTTATTATCGGTAAATGGTCATCATTTGTTAATAGATGGAATTTTTTACAGTTATAATTTAATACCGATGCAATCTTTTATTCCATTTGAGGATGGGACAATTGCTGAATTTGTCATTACTACGTTTAACAAAATGTTTTTAATAGCTTTCCAAATGGCAATACCAATTGTTGGCTGTTTATTTTTAGTCGATGTCGCATTAGGGATCATTGCCAGAGCCGTACCGCAGTTAAACGTTTTTGTAGTAGGTTTACCGATCAAAATTTTCGTTAGTTTTGTGGTTATCTTATTTTTCCTCAGTCTGTACGTCGTATTGGTAAAGAGCCTTTTTGAAACCACATTTGACGCTATGCGAGGGCTAATGCAATTATTCGGAGGTGCTTAATATGCACTTGGAACTGGATTTACAATTCTTTGCAGGCGCAGATGAAAAAACTGAAAAAGCTACACCTAAGAAACGGCAGGATGAACGGAAAAAAGGGAAGGTAGCAAAAAGTCAGGACATAAACACAGCATTTCTATTGTTTTTTTGTTTTGTAATTTTAGTAGTGTTTGGTGGTTTCATGAAAGACATCATGACAACGATGTTTCAACATACTTTTACCGAATATATAAACTGGGATGTAACGATTCCGACTGTTGGCCGGGTGTTAACAGAAACATCAATGGAACTTTTAAAAATGCTGGCACCTATTATGGCAGTTGCAATACTTGCAGGTCTGGCTGCCAATTTCACACAAATCGGATTTTTGTTTACAACAGAACCACTAAAGCTGGATTTGAAGAAACTTGATCCTATTCAAGGTGCAAAAAAAATATTCTCAGCTCGAGCTTTAGTTGAGTTACTGAAATCTCTATTAAAAATCGCCTTTATTGGAGCAATTACATTTTTAATTATTTGGATATATAAAGACGAGATGATGATGCTTGCGTTTAAAACCGCGGAAAATGCAATTGGTTTCTTTGGGAGAATCACAATTATTATGGGTGTTTCAGCAGCGTTCGCATTGTTGTTCCTATCTGTTTTTGATTATACATATCAAAAATATGACTTTGAAAAAAGTTTAAAGATGTCGAAAAAAGATGTTAAAGATGAGCATAAAAATATTGAGGGAGACCCTCAAATCAAGGCGAAAATTAAAGAAAAGCAGCGTCAAATGGCGACAAGAAGGATGATGAGTGAAGTTCCCTCGGCAGATGTGGTAATTACGAACCCTACCCATTTCGCTATTGCGATTAAGTATGATGAAGATAAGGCTTCTGCTCCATATGTTGTTGCAAAAGGAGTCGATCAGATAGCATTCAAAATTAGGGAGATTGCTAAAGCAAACAATGTGGTTACAGTTGAAAATAAACCATTGGCAAGAACATTATATGATGTCATTGAAATTGGTGATATTATACCAGAAGAATTTTACCAGGCTGTAGCTGAGATGCTTGCTTACGTATACAGGTTAGAGAAAAAAGTTGGGCAATAAGGAGAGACATCATCTATGAAAGCACGTGATTTATCTGTACTATTAGGAGTAATTTTAATTATAGTTATGCTTGTCGTCCCTTTACCAGGGTGGCTATTAAGTATTCTAATTTTATGTAATATATCTTTAGCACTTATCGTTATTCTTGTTTCGATGAATACACGTGAAGCATTGCAGTTTTCGATATTTCCTTCTCTCTTATTGTTATTGACATTGTTCCGGCTTGCTTTGAACGTTTCGACTACAAGATCAATATTATCTGAGGCAGAAGCTGGTGGTGTTATTGCTACATTCGGATCCTTTGTAATTGGCGATAACCCGCTTGTAGGTTTTGTTGTATTTGTTATTCTAGTTATTATTCAATTTTTAGTTATTACAAAAGGTGCAGAGCGAGTATCTGAAGTTGCTGCAAGGTTCACATTAGATGCTATGCCTGGTAAGCAGATGAGTATTGATGCTGATTTAAATGCTGGATTAATTTCTGAGCAACAAGCTAAGGAACGTCGTGAGAAAGTAGAAAGTGAAGCTGATTTCCATGGTGCTATGGATGGGGCAAGTAAATTTGTGAAGGGTGATGCCATAGCTGGGATTATTATTGTTTTAATTAATATTATCTTTGGGCTTGTTATTGGTATGGTTCAGATGGATTTCACCTTTACAGAAGCAATGAATACATATATGCGTCTTACTGTTGGCGATGGGTTGGTAAGTCAGATACCTGCACTATTAATTGCGACTGCTACAGGGATTGTAGTTACAAGAACAACATCAACCGGTAATTTGGGCAGCGATGTAACGGAACAGCTGCTGCAATATCCGAAACTATTATTTATTGCAGCTGGTACGTTATTCCTGCTTGGGTTTACACCCATTAATTTCTTCCTGACAACCACGATGGCTGGACTATTAGCATTAGGAGGATATGTACTACTAAGATCACCTGATGAAAAAGATGAGCCTGATATCGAGGAAGAAGAGCAGACAGAATCGTCTTCAATGAAGTCACCCGAAAGTGTAGTGAATCTATTAAACATGGATCCTATTGAATTCGAATTTGGCTATGCGCTCATTCCATTAGTCGATGCAAGTCAAGGCGGTGATTTGCTTGACCGAGTAGTAATGATACGAAGACAACTTGCTATCGAATTAGGTATTGTAGTCCCTGTAGTACGAATACGAGACAACATTCAGCTAAACCCGAATGAATACCGGTTAAAAATAAAGGGAAATGAAGTCGCATTTGGAGAATTATTGCTTGACCATTATTTGGCAATGACACCCGACATAGATGATGAAGAGATAGATGGTATCGAAACGAAAGAGCCTGCATTTGGTTTACCGGCAAAATGGATTAGTGAAGAGAATAAGGATGATGCAGAGTTATCCGGATACACGGTGGTTGACCCTCCATCAGTTGTATCGACTCATATCACGGAAATAATCAAACAAAATGCACATGCACTTTTAGGCCGTCAAGAGACGAAGCAATTAATTGATCACTTGAAAGAAAATTATCCAATCCTGGTAGAAGAGGTAACTCCAGAGCCATTGGCGGTTGGAGACGTTCAAAAAGTTTTGGCCAAACTGCTTAGAGAGAATATCTCGATTCGAAATCTTCCAATTATTTTTGAAACGCTCGCTGACTTTGGCAAGATGACAAATGATACGGAACTATTAACTGAATACGTTCGGCAGTCATTATCATCACAAATAACTAAACAATATGCTGCGGACGATATGTCACTGAAAGTGATTACTGTATCAGGTAAAGTAGAAAAAATGATCGCAGAAAATATTCAACAGACTGAGCATGGTAATTATCTAGCGTTAGACCCAGAGTCACAACAAGTTATTGTGAAAACACTTCATGATGAAGTGGAGAAGCTTACATTACAAGAAGAAACGGCTGTTGTTTTATGCTCTCCTGCAATTAGAATGTATCTCAAACAGTTACTGGATCGGTTTCTTCCACAAGTGGTTGTGCTATCTTATAACGAATTAGAACCAAATGTTCAAATACAAAGTGTTGGGGTGGTGAATGTAGCATGAAGGTAAAAAAGTATGTAGCATCTACAATGCCAGAGGCGATGAACCGAATACGCAAAGAACTAGGATCTGAAGCTGTTATTCTAAACTCAAAAGAGATTTTTCATGGTGGCTTTTTAGGATTTTTTAAGAAAAGAAATATTGAAGTAATTGCTGCACTTGATCCACAGCCTCAACCACCAAAACAGCAAAATCCGATAAAAGATACAACAAGTATTAAGAATGCTGCAAGTATGGAAGATGATACTATTTTAAACGAAATACGACACTTAAAGAAAATTGTTGAATTGCAGTCATCGAATAGAAATAACGATTATCCAGATGAGTATCAATTTATGTTTTACTATTTGATACATCAGGAAATTAATGAGGATTTAGCAAAAAGTATAATTGATACTATTATAAACAAACATGATAAATTACCAGAGTTTACGCCAACTCAAGATATTATTATGGATGAAACAAAGACAGAAATAGAAAACAGGTTGAGTGAGCTGCCTTTTAAGGGACTAACATATCAGAAGAAGATTATTCAATTTGTTGGACCAACAGGGGTTGGAAAAACAACAACTATTGCAAAGGTTGCAGCGGCCAGTATGCTGAAAGATAACAAAAAGGTTGCATTTATAACTGCTGATACATATCGAATTGCGGCGATAGAGCAATTAAAAACATATTCAAAAATACTGGATATTCCGATTGAGGTTGCTTACAATATTGACGATTATAAGGGTGCTGTTGAAAAGTTTAAGTCCTATGATTTAATTCTTGTTGATACTGCTGGACGTAATTTTCGAGATGAAAAATACGTAAAAGAGCTGCAGAATAGTATCGAATTTAATGCTTCTATCGAAACGTATTTGGTATTATCCATGACAGCGAAGCCGAAAGATGTAACAGAAATATTTGATCAGTTCCATCATTTATCAATTAATGAGGTGATCTTTACTAAAGTGGATGAGACAAGACAATATGGCAGCATGTTGAACATTGCGCTAAAGAAAAATGTAGGGGTAGCATTTATGACAAATGGGCAGGATGTACCGGATGATATAATTGAACCATCCCCGAATCTCATTAGCAGTTATATAGTAGGTGAACATAGTGATGCGTGATCAAGCTGCAAGCCTTAGACGTCAATTGGAAATTTCTAAAGATCCAAGACAGGCAAGAACAATAGCAATAGTAAGTGGAAAAGGTGGTGTCGGTAAGTCAAATGTTGCGCTAAACTTTTCGTTAGAACTTCTGAATCAAGATAAGAAAGTTCTTTTGCTGGATTTGGATGTTGGAATGGGTAATATTGATATATTACTAGGTTTACATTCAGAGAAAACAATAGTCGATATGTTTACTGACCACTTATCCGTCCATGATATTATAGAAACAGGGCCACGTGGTTTAGCATATATCGCTGCTGGATCGGGATTATCAGATCTTTTTATGATTGATGAGGAGAAAAGAGATTACTTTTATAAGCAATATAATGAACTAGTTAAACTGTATGATTATATTATTTTTGATATGGGTGCAGGTGCAACAAATGATAGTTTATCGCTGATTCTTGCATCTGATGAATGTATTGTTATTACTACACCGGAACCAACATCTATAACGGATGCATATGGCATGATAAAGCATATATTAAACAGGAAAGGTAATATGCCAATCTCAGTTATAATGAACCGTTCAGCCTCAGCTAAAAGCGGAAACCAGGCATTGGATAGATTTCAGCGGGTTGTTGCTCAATTTTTAAATGTAGAAGTCAAAAAGATAGGTATACTTCCTGATGATAAAATAGTTTCAACTGCAGTTATACGGCAAATACCATATGTTTTATTAGATGATAAGGCCGCTGTATCAAAGGCTATAAGAGTAATTGTCAGCAACTATACATTAAATGGCACTGAATATCAGCAACAGAAATCTACTTCCTTTGTAAAAAAACTAAAGCAGTTTATGATGGAGAGGTAATTTACATGAAACCCATACGCGTTGTAGTGATTGATGACTCAGCTTTTATGCGTGAAATAATAACAGATATGCTTTCCAGTGATGATCGAATAGAGGTAGTTGCTGCAGCGAGAAATGGCAAGGACGGACTTCAAAAAATTCATGAACATATACCGGATGTCGTTACACTCGATGTGGAAATGCCAGTAATGGATGGAATGACAGCACTACAACACATTATGGAGGTAATTCCGACTCCAGTCATTATGCTCTCAAGCGTAACTGAGGAAGGAACATCTAAAACAGTACAAGCAATATCAAATGGTGCTATCGATTTTATTACAAAGCCATCTGGTGCAATTTCATTAAATATTGATGAAATAAAAGACGAGATAATTACAAAGGTTGTTGTTGCTTCACAGGCAAAAATAGGTAGAAAGAGTTCTATAAGGAAATCTGGAAGCGTAACAAATACTGCTGCTCCAAGAAGATACTCTAAAACAATTGTAGCTATTGGCACTTCTACCGGGGGACCGAAAGCATTACAGCGGATTTTAACTGATCTACGAGAAGATTTTGCGGCATCGATTTTAATTGTTCAGCATATGCCTGCAGGGTTTACCAAGTCACTTGCCGAACGACTGGATAAATTAGCCGAGATTCGCGTTAAAGAAGCGTCTCATGGAGAATTTATAAATAATAGGACAGCATACATTGCGCCAGGGAATTTTCATATCAAGATAAAAACTGTTGGAACTGAACATACTATTATATTGACAAAAGATCCTCCTAGAAACGGACATAGACCTGCAGTTGATGTACTTTTTGAATCATTGGCAGAAGTTGAAGGGGTCAATAAAATAACTGCTGTGTTAACTGGAATGGGCAGTGATGGATCACGAGGGATAAATCTATTGAAAGAATCAGACCCGGAATCCATTATCATTGCCGAAGCTGAAGAATCATCTGTTGTATATGGAATGCCTAAAGCAGCCGTGAAGACAAGTCACGTAAATCAGACTGTTCACTTACATAAAGTTGGGGATACCATTACGGAATTAGTGAATAGACCAGGAGGGATCTAATCATGGATACAACACAATATTTAGACGTGTTTATTGATGAGAGTAGGGAGCATTTGGAAGCGTTATACAAACAGCTACTTAAATTGGAAAAAAGTCCGGAAGACAAGAGTATCATAGATGAAATATTTCGTGCTGCACATACTTTAAAGGGTATGTCTGCAACTATGGGTTATACGGACGTAGCTAACCTAACGCATAAGCTGGAGAATATTTTTGATGGTATCAGATACGATAAAATAGTTGTCCGAACTGAAATGATTGATATTCTTTTTGATGCGGTGGATCAACTAAACGCAATTGTTGAAGAAATCGGAAGCGGTGGAGACGGAAAACGGGATGTAAGCCATATTGTTACATACCTGGATCAAATAGAAAATGGTGATAATGAAATAATAAATACTGGAACAAGTAAATAAGTGCCAAGTAAATCACTTAATACATTGAAAACTGTTACATCTCTGGACCAGTTTGAAATTTCTATTTTACAAGAATCGGCTGAACGTGGGTTTTCCAATTATGAGATATCCGTTCATTTAAGCGAAGATTGTTTGTTAAAAGGTGCTCGTGTTTATATGGTATTTGAGGTATTAGAAAAATTGGGAGAAGTAATTAAATCAGAACCATCTGTTAATGAACTGGAAGAAGAAAATTTCGAAAATACATTCACAGTGCTTTTAGTATCTCAATTTGAAGAGGAAGAAGTACAGTCGAAGATAAAGAAAGTGTCAGAAATTGAGAAGGTTCTCGTAAATCACTTTTCAATAGATACATATACACAGAAGCAGAAGGATAAAGGATCTGCGTTGGAAGTACAAGATGAAACGAAATTGCCAGAAAAGAGTAAGAATGAAAATAAAGGCACTGGTAAGAGTCCTGCCAGTAAAACAATTCGAGTTAATATTGAACGACTAGATGTTTTGATGAACTTATTTGAGGAATTGGTTATTGACCGTGGACGATTAGAACAAATATCAATGAAGCTTGATAATAATGATCTTCAGGAAACAGTCGAGCGCATGTCACGTGTTTCTGGAGACTTGCAAAATATTATTCTAACAATGCGAATGGTACCAATTGATCAAGTGTTTAATCGATTTCCGCGTATGATAAGACAGCTTGCACGCGACTTAAATAAAAATGTGGATATTGACATTATTGGGGCAGAAACAGAACTGGATCGTACTGTAATTGATGAAATTGGTGATCCATTGGTCCATCTGATACGAAATGCAATGGATCACGGAATTGAGTCACCGCAGGAACGAAAAGCAAAAGGAAAGCCTGAACAAGGAATAATTAGACTTGAAGCATATCATAGCGGAAACCATGTATTTATTGAAATATCAGATGATGGTGCCGGAATTAACAAACAAAAAGTACTTGATAAGGCAACTGCAAATGAAGTGATAAGCACTGCTCATGCTGAGACATTATCAGATCAACAAATCTATGAGCTAATTATGGAAAGCGGATTTTCAACTGCAGATGCGGTTTCTGATTTATCAGGTCGTGGTGTAGGATTGGATGTTGTAAAAAATACAATCGAGTCGTTAGGTGGCAGTATAACAATAGATGCAACTATCGATGAAGGTTCGAATTTTTCGATTCAGTTACCCTTAACACTATCAATAATGTCTGTATTATTAGTAGAGTTGCAAAATGAAAAATATGCAGTTCCATTATCGTCAATTATTGAAACATCAATCATCCATAAAGACCAGGTTATGTTAGCTCATAATAAGAGTGTAATAGACTTTCGGGGTAAAGTAGTCCCACTAGCTTATTTGAACGATATTTTCAATGTTCCACAAACACATGAGGAAGATCAAAAATATTTATCGGTTGTCATTGTCCGCAAGGGGGATAAATTGGCTGGACTGGTTGTTGATTCGTTGATCGGTCAGCAGGAAGTCGTATTAAAATCATTGGGTAATTATTTAGCCAACACCTTCGCTATATCTGGGGCAACTATTCTGGGAGATGGCGAGGTAGCCTTAATTATCGATAGTAACGCTCTGGTTAAATAATATAAAATGGAGGAATTAAAATGGAAAATGAAACAGTTGTTGATCGTAAGGTAATAATCTTTCAATTAAATGATGAAGAATATGCTGTGTCAGTGCAGCAAGTAGGTTCAATAGAGCGAATTGAACCGATAACAAGGGTTCCACAAACTGCCGATTTTGTTAAAGGGGTTATTAATTTACGTGGTGTCGTTACACCGATTATCGATCTTAGAATCCGTTTTGGATTAAAAGAGACTGAGTTCACGGAATCAAGTCGAATCATTATTGTCTACCTTGATGATATGGAGGTTGGTTTGATTGTTGATGCTGCAAATGATGTAATTGATATTCCGGAAAATGCAATTGAACCTGCACCAGAAGTGATAGGGTCAGTAGATGTCGATTATATTGACGGTGTTGCAAAACTGGATAACCGTTTACTGGTACTGCTTAACTTACAAAAAGTTTTAACGAAAGAAGAAATAACCGAGTTGAAATCAGTGGAAGGTTAAGGGAATGGAAGATATAAGCCGTCTCTCAACCGTACAAATGGATGTGTTGCGGGAAATTGGAAATATTGGTGCTGGAAACGCAGCGACATCTATGTCGAAATTAATAAACAAAAAAATTGATATGGCCGTTCCTTCTGTGAATGTTGTAGCATTTGACGAAGTAATGGAAATGATAGGTGGTCCGGAAACACCGATCGTCGGAATTATGATACACATATCGGGTGAGGCACCAGGTAAAGTTTATTTTATTCTAAGTATCGAGGAAGCTGAATCCTTAGTAAAAAGCATGACTGATGAGCATGACTTTACTTTATTAAATGAGAAAGAACCAAATGACATGGTATTTTCCGCTTTGAAAGAAACAGGCAATATACTAACCGGCTCCTACATATCTGCCCTATCCGATTTCACAAGCCTTCAGATGCAGCCATCCGTACCATATTTAAGTGTAGACATGGCTGGAGCTGTTTTGACAGTTGGTTTAATTGAAGTGTCGCAAGTTACTGACTATGCGATAATTATTGATACTAAAATCAATGATAGTGAATCTGCTAATGGCATACATGGTAATTTCTTTTTTCTGCCAGATCCAGAAGCGTTCCCTAAACTATTTAAAGCATTAGGAATAGAAAATGATGGATGATACACAAACAGTTGTTAAGGTTGGAATTGCTGACCTGAATATTGTGAAGGCACCACATATAATACGTACATCAGGTCTTGGCTCATGTGTAGGAGCGGTTTTATTTGATTTATCTCGTAAAGTTGCAGGGTTAGCACATGTGATGCTGCCGGATTCCACCCTTGCGAAACAATCAAATTTGAACGAATTTAAGTATGCCGATACAGCTATCGATTATTTAGTTAATGAACTATGCACAAATGGTGCTAGGAAATATGCTCTGCAGGCTAAATTGGCGGGTGGTGCACAAATGTTTCAATTCGAATCATCTAATGATTTAATGCGCATTGGTCCAAGAAATGTACAGGCTATCCAAGAGAAACTAGGACAATATCGAATACCTGTGGCAGCAATGGATATTGGCGGAAATAGCGGCAGAACAATTGATTTTGACCCTGCTACAGGTGACTTGAAAATACGTTCAGTCAATAAAAGTGAGTTAATTATTTAAGTATATATATTAATGAAATTCTCCATTTACTAGTGTTTAAGAAATTAATAATTATAGGGAGGAGCAATCAAATGACAACTAATAAATCTCCTCTAGAGCAAAAACTGTGGAAAAAGTGGCTGGAAAATAAGGATAATGAGGCTGCAAATGAGTTAATTGAGAATTACATGTATCTAGTAACCTTTCATGTTGAAAGAGTGTCAAGTCACCTGCCGAGTAATGTTAATAAAGATGACTTGAAAAGCTTTGGATTAGTAGGCTTATTTGATGCGTTAAATAAGTTTGAGCACAATCGTAATCTTAAATTTGATACATATGCATCCTTTCGTATTCGTGGAGCTATTATCGATGGATTAAGAAAGGAAGATTGGCTCCCAAGGTCTATTAGAGAAAAGACTAAAAAAGTTGAAAAGGTAACTCAGGAACTGGAACAAAGCCTGCAGCGTATGCCGACAGCCGAAGAAATTGCAGTTAAGCTTGAAATACCTGTACATGAAGTGGAAGAATTAGTACGGGATTCACTTTTTTCAAACATACTGTCAATCGAAGAAAAACCTAAAGATAATTCAGCAGAATATAAAGAGGGCATTGGGTATAGTATTCCTGATGAGTCATCGATTTCGCCAGATGACCACATTCTTCAAACGGAAATAAAACAGGAATTAACAGAAAGTATTAAACTGTTGAATGAAAATGAACAGATGGTTGTGAGTTTGTTTTATCATCAGGAACTCACCTTAACTGAAATAGGGCAAGTGCTGGAATTAACGACTTCACGTATATCGCAAATTCACAGAAAAGCTATATTTAAATTAAAAAACACGCTTAATAAAATGCAATCCACCCATTAAAAATAAGAGAAAAATAGAGGGGAATCAGCATGGGTCAACTACAGGATTTCTTCGTTGTATTTTCATCTAACGATCACATGTTTGCTTATTTAGATTATACAGGGGATAACGATAAAAATGAATTGGTGTTGGATAGGAATGAAATTATTCGGTTTTTACATGATCACAAAATAACAGTTGGTATTGTTGAAAGTGCAGTTGATATGCTACTTTCAAATAATAGCTCAGATATATTTCCTATAATGATAGCCAAAGGAGTCTTTCCAGTAGATGGTTCAGATGGAGAAATTAATTATGAATTCAATCTTGATAACAATAAATCCAGCAGGGCATCCAATTGGAACTTTCGTGATGTAATGCGTATTCCATCCGTTAAGGAAGGACAACGGCTTGCAACTATTACATTGCCCACTGCTGGAATAAATGGCAGCGATGTATACGGGAAACCAATACAAGCACGACCTGGCAAGGCATCTCGTTTGAAATTAGGTGAAAATGTTTTATTCAGCGAAGAGGATCTATCATATTATGCAACAATAGAAGGACAAATTAATATTACAGAACGATTCATTCAAGTATACAATGTATTTGAGGTAAATGAAGATTTATCTATGAAACAAGGAAACTTGGATTTTGTTGGTTCAATTGTGATAAAAGGGGATGTGCCATCAGGGTATACAGTAAAAGCAAAAGGAGATATTAGTATTTTTGGTATGGTTGAAGCTGCTACAATAATTGCAGAAGGTTCTGTATACATATCAGAAGGACTTTCAGGATTAAAAAAAGGATTTATTAACGCTGGAGAAAATCTTCGAATCGGTTATATTAATCAAGGAACAGTGTATGCCGGAAAAAATATATATGCAGAAAATTCAATTTTACATAGTAACATAACTGCAAAACAACAAGTTTTTTGTCAGAGAGGTAATATAATTGGTGGTTCAATCTCTGCTGGGAAGCTCGTAGAAGCAAAGGATATAGGGAATCGATTGGGGACAATGACAGAGATAATATTTGGTGTTAATAAAACAATTGCTGATCGGGAGAGAAAATTAATAGCAAAAAAAGAGGAATTACATGCCACATTGTCGAATCTAAAAACAATTGAGAGAAAAATGATGGATCAGGGAAATCTGGAATCTGCTAAGGCGAAACTAACTTTGCTGCGTATTAAAAACTCCTATGATAAAGCTACTGGCCAACTGCAGGAAGCGGAAGAAACATTAGAAAAATTGACCGCTGAGATAGGCAGTGAACATGAATCCCTTTTATTAATAAGAGGGCATGTCTACCCAAATGTAACTGTAACGTTCGGAAGATTTAAACGGAAAATTGAAAGAATTCAACAATATATAAATATGAAGTTGGAAAATAATGAAATTGTTATACAAAATATAAAATAGATTATTTAGGAAGTGATTCTGTTGAGCTGGAAATCAATAGAAATGCAAGTGGCGCTTCCAAGGACACAGGATGCAGGAAAACTTCAAGATCAAATGCTGAAACAAAATCAGCATTTCCAAGAGTCGCTTGCGCAAAGCCAATTAAAAGATATTGAGCAAAAACGTAAACGCGTACAAGAGTTTGAAAACATTCATGATGTTAAAATAAAGGATAAAGAGGGTCAGGATACTATTGACTCAGAAGACCAGCAATCTAATTTGGGTTATGAACCAAAAGATGAATTTGCAGAACATCCCTACTTGGGCAAAAAAATTGATTTTAGTGGATAGAGGGATACGATGACATCATTGTTACTTATTATAAGTTTTTTGTTGCACTTAATTACCTTAGCTGCAATTTTTCAATTGTACAAACAGGTACAGTTTTTAAAAAAGGATAGCTCACAGGATATTATGGAGCTATTGGAAACATATTTAGAAGAAATAAAGGAAGAAAACCGTTTTTTAGAGAGAGAAATTGGGAAGCCTACTAGTAACACCGTTTCTTCGGCAAATGCTGAAGCAGGACAGAAAGAAGAACAAAAAGAAGAAGTGTCTGAGTATATTCCCGAGGATGCTGAGGTGGAAGACGATTCTGAAACTTCTTTGCAAGCTAAAATACTGCAACTTTATGACAGAGGAGTAACCGTAGAAGATATCGCAAGACAGTTGAACTGCGGAAAAACGGAAGCAGAGTTGGTAATAAAATTGCATAGTAAGTAAACTAGGAAAATTACTCTGTTTATCTGACTTATGATAGATGAGCATCTCCATTCAAAAAATTAGGCTGTTTTCTAGAAGTTTGTTGTGACACAAAATCCGTAAACTAAATATTTTCCTTTGTGCCTTTTTTCTCGTTCTAATGATGGTTGAGTGCTTAGATTCGTTCCGGCAGAATACTTCGCTTTCCATTGGCACGGCCTTCATTTAGTTGCTTCTTCTGGGGTCTTCGGAACGTGCTGTTCCCTAGGAGTGTACATATTCTGCCTTCACTGATAGAGCCTTCCTGATTAGAGGCTGAAGTTTTCCTCATGGCTAAGATGCACTGCGTCAGCCGGAGCAGATGCCGCCTTGGTACCCGAAGCGGTGAATCTGTAGCTGGAATTAAAAAGACCGTGCGTTTCTTGGAACTGACGATTTAAATGGTTTTAAATTCTATTTTTATCCATCACAATATGTATTTGTTAACTCTTCAACTTTCGCAGTGTGAAATGAACACATAAACCTAGAAGGAATAAGAAAGGCTGAAGAAACACTATTTGAGTCAACAGCGAAGTGTATTTCCGGAGCGGCATAATACCAACTTTAACGTTGAAGTTGATATTTCCTTCAATAGTTAACAAGCAACAAAATTCACAATCAGAGTCAAAAAATTATTATTGATTATGAGAAAAACACTTATAAAACTTGATTGCGAATATCTGATATGGTATATTTATTTTTGGTGTAAATACTTGTTCACCTATCGAAAGTGAGCATTTTTTAAAACACACGCTTAGTGATTTGAATAAATGGTGCCATTTAATGGTCTTTATGCAAAAATGACCTAAGCGGAGGAATAAAACCAATAGGAGGAATTTTTTATGTCAGTAATTTCGATGAAACAATTGTTGGAGGCTGGTGTACATTTCGGTCACCAGACACGCCGTTGGAATCCAAAGATGAAGAAATATATCTTCACAGAGCGTAACGGTATTTATATCATTGACCTTCAAAAAACAGTTAAGAAGGTAGATGAAGCGTTCAAATACGTTAAGGAAATCGCATCAAATGGCGGTACAATTCTTTTCGTAGGTACAAAAAAACAAGCACAAGATTCAGTTCGTGATGAAGCAACTCGTTCTGGTATGTACTATATTAATCAACGCTGGTTAGGCGGAACATTAACTAACTTCCAAACAATCCGCAAACGTATCAACCGTCTTAAAGATATTGAGCGTATGGAAGAGGACGGTACTTTTGAAGTACTTCCTAAAAAAGAAGTAGTAGACTTATTAAAAGAAAAAGATCGCTTAGTTAAATTTCTAGGTGGAATTAAAGAAATGAAGAAAATTCCAGACGCGATGTTTGTAATCGATCCGCGTAAAGAACGCATTGCGATCGCTGAAGCACATAAATTGAACATTCCAATTATCGGAATGGTTGATACAAACTGTGATCCAGATGAAATTGACTATGTTATCCCAGCGAATGATGATGCAATTCGTGCAGTCAAGCTTTTAACATCTAAAATGGCAGATGCTATTCTAGAAGTGAAGCAAGGCGAAGAAACTGAAGAAGTAGAAGCGCCAGCACAGGCAGAAGAAGCTGTTTCTGCAGATAACGCTGAAGCTGATAAAGAGTAGTATTGTAAAAGGTAGGGGTGATAAGGGGATAAGCCTTTTATCACCTTTTTTTGGCAAAAGAAAGTATAAATACTTTCTTACTGCATAAATGCAACTCAGGCTTCCGCCGTTAAGACTCAGTGCTAAGCTAAGTTTTCTAATAGTTAGAACGTAAAAACAGTTACTTACTTCAAATGCAACCAATGCTTGGTGATAATTCTTAGAAATACTCGACACATAGGTTATACAAACAATTTAGTTATATATTATAAGGAGGATTTACAATGGATATTACGGCTAAAATGGTTAAAGAACTTCGGGAAAAAACTGGTGCAGGTATGATGGACTGTAAGAAGGCACTTAAGGAAACGGATGGAGACATTGATAAAGCAATGGACTTCTTGCGTGAAAAAGGTGTTGCAAAGGCAGCGAAGAAAGCAGATCGTGTTGCTGCAGAAGGCTTAACACATATTGAGATTGATAATAACTCAGCTGTATTGCTAGAAGTTAACTGTGAAACAGACTTCGTAACAAAAAATGATCAATTTAAGCAGTTGCTATCAGAACTGGGAAAACATATCGTGAAGCAAAAACCTGAAACAGTTGAAGAAGCTTTACAGCAAGAACTTCATGGTGAAGGAGAAAATGTTGAGAAGTATCTTAACTCTATTGTTGCTACAATAGGAGAGAAGATTTCTCTACGTCGTTTTACCCTCTTGAATAAAACGGATAACGATGCATTTGGTGCATATCTTCATATGGGCGGCAGTATCGGTGTACTTTCTTTACTTGAAGGAACAACTGATGGCGACGTTGCAAAAGATATAGCAATGCATGCAGCTGCTGTTAGCCCACGTTATGTGTCGCGAGATGCAGTATCTGAAGAAGAAGTAAGCCGTGAGCGTGAGTTATTAAAATCACAAGCTTTAAACGAAGGAAAGCCAGAAAATATTGTAGAAAAAATGGTTGAGGGTCGTTTAGGTAAATTCTTTGAAGAAATTTGTCTATTAGAACAAAGCTTTGTTAAAGACCCTGATCAAAAAGTGAAGAAGTATGTAGCTGATAAAGGTGCTTCAGTAAAAACGTTTGTTCGTTATGAAGTAGGCGAAGGTATGGAAAAACGCGAAGATAACTTTGCTGAAGAAGTAGCGAGTCAAATGAAAAAATAATTCTTTCTAAAAGTGGGGAACACGTAATTGTTGTTCCCTATTTCGCTACTAGTAAGAGGTGCAATATTTAATCTATGCTTAACAAATATTAATATAAACAATATAATATTTCTATGGAGGTAAATATGACAACAGCTCGGTACCGTAGAATTGTGTTAAAATTAAGTGGAGAGGCTTTAAGCGGAAAAGAAGGCTATGGGATAGAACCACAGGTGATTCAATCTGTTGCTGCACAAGTGAAAGAAGTAGCAGAATTAGGTGTAGAGGTAGCCATTGTAGTTGGTGGAGGAAATATCTGGCGTGGCAAAGTTGGTAGTGAAATGGGAATGGATCGTGCAACAGCTGATTATATGGGGATGCTGGCGACAATTATGAATTCTCTTGCACTTCAGGATAGCCTGGAAAACAATGGGATTCAGACCCGTGTTCAAACATCTATTGAAATGCGACAAGTGGCTGAGCCTTATATAAGAAGAAAAGCAATTCGCCACCTCGAAAAGAAACGTGTTGTCATTTTTGCTGCAGGTACAGGAAATCCATTTTTCTCAACAGATACAACAGCAGCGTTACGGGCTGCTGAAATCGAGGCAGAAGTTATCTTAATGGCAAAAAATAATGTGGATGGAGTATACTCTGACGATCCGAAAGTTAATAAGGAAGCTGAAAAGTATACGGAGATATCTTATTTGGAAATGCTAAATGAAGGTCTCGGTGTTATGGATTCTACAGCATCTTCGTTATGCATGGATAATGATATTCCATTAATTGTATTTTCTATCACCGAAGAAGGCAATATTAAACGAGTTGTACAAGGTGAACCAATTGGAACAACAATAAGGGGGAAATAAAAATGTCAGATGCTATATTGAAGGAGACTCGTAGTAAAATGGAACACGCGGTTCAGGCTTTTTCAAAAAGCCTTGCAACTGTACGTGCTGGTCGTGCTAACCCATCGCTTTTGGACAGTATTTATGTAAATTATTATGGTGCGTCAACACCGCTTAATCAATTAGCAACTATATCAGCACCAGAAGCAAGACTACTAGTAATCACACCTTTTGATAAATCATCAATTGGTGATGTGGAAAAGGCCATACAAAAGTCCGACTTGGGTCTGTCACCTTCAAATGATGGGAATGTTATCCGCATTAACATACCGTCCCTAACAGAAGAACGTCGCAAGGATTTAGTTAAAGTCGTAGGAAAATACGCTGAAGAAGGACGTGTACAAGTAAGGAATATTCGTCGTGAATCAAATGATCAGCTGAAAAAAGCCGAGAAAAATAATGATCTAACTGAAGATGAACTTAAAAGCGCACAAGATGATGTGCAAAAAGAAACCGACAATCATATTGATAAGATTGACCAGTTAGCAAAAGGCAAGGAAAAGGAAATTCTTGAAGTTTGAATATATGGTGTAGTGAAATAAGAAGCTTTAGCCCTCTTGTTTAAGAGGGCTTTTATTTCCAAATCAAACATATTATAGAAGAATTGTTTGATGGAAGAACTAACTGTTTAAACCAGTTTTTCCTTGAAATATAAGAAAAGCCACCCTTTATTATTATAGGCAGAAGGCATGTTTTTCTTATATTTTAATGAAATTCTTATAAAAATTTGGTCATATAATGCTATAATGGTAATTCATTAAAATAGTATGGAATAGTTTAATGTATCTATTTTCTATAACTCAGTCGCAGGGACTTGCGATAGAAATGAGTGAGTGTTTTTAATCCTTCATATTGATTATATTTAAAAGGATTGTATAAGGATAATCAACCATATCGGAGGACAAATTATGTCAATGAAGCTTCCTTTTTTTAAAAATAAACAGCAAAAAAGTTCAGGTGAAGAACATGACCTTGATAATATGCCAAATCATGTAGCTATCATAATGGATGGAAACGGTCGATGGGCAAAGAAAAGGGGATTACCCCGAATAGCCGGACATAAAGAAGGAATGAATGTTGTAAAAGAAATTGTTAAAGCAGCAAGAAATTCTAATGTACAGATTCTAACACTATATGCTTTTTCCACGGAAAACTGGAAACGGCCAAAATCAGAAGTTGACTTTCTAATGAAATTACCGAAAGAGTTTCTACATATATATTTGCCAGAGCTTATGGAAAATAAAGTGAGAATTAATACTATAGGTGATTTTGAAGCTCTTCCTGATCATACGAAAGAAGCTATTCATTATGCGAAAGAAAAGACAAAAAATAATGATGGCTTATTGTTAAATTTTGCTTTAAACTATGGTAGTAGATTTGAAATCATGCGTGCTATTAAACAGGTTATGACAGATATTGATGGTTCCAAATTATCCATGGATAATTTGGATGAGAGCACTTTCTCAGAGTATTTATATACGAAAGACTTAACAGACCCGGATTTATTAATTAGAACAAGTGGTGAACAACGATTAAGCAACTTTTTATTATGGCAGGTGGCCTATTCTGAATTTTGGTTTACAGACGTATTATGGCCAGATTTCACAGAGGAAATATTTAATAATGCCCTCCATGATTATCAGCAGCGGAAACGAAGGTATGGAGGTATTTAAGGTGATGAAACAAATATGAAACAACGAATTCAAACAGCGATCCTGGCAATTATAGTTTTTTTACCGTTTGTTCTTATTGGTGGCAAACCCTTTGAAATATTTGTCTATATACTAGCGACAATAGGTTTAGTAGAATTAATGCGAATGCGCGAAATTAGCAAATACTCTGTACCTGCTATTTTAGCAATTGCATTGTTATGGCTTATATTAGGTTCTATACCCATTTTTTGGGTTACAAAATCAGAAGTAATTATGTTGTTTGTTTTATTACTATTGTCATATACTGTATTAGTTAAGAATAAATTTACTTTTGATGAAGCTGGTTTTATTCTATTATCAACTATTTATATCGGGATGGGATTCTTTTTCCTGATTGAGACACGTCAGGATGCCGGTTTAATCTTCTTATTTTATGTGTTACTTGTTATTTGGGCTACAGATACTGGTGCATATTTTGGAGGTAAAGCTTTTGGAAAAAGAAAACTTTGGCCTAAAATAAGTCCTAACAAAACAATAGAAGGAGCAGTCGCTGGTATTGCCCTTGCGTGTGTCGCAGCTATCGTTTTCTACCTTATCGAGCCATTTTCCGACTCATTGCTGCTGGTTATTGGTGTTACTGTTTTAGCATCAATATCAGGCCAAATTGGGGATTTAGTTGAATCTGCGTTTAAGCGGCATTATAATGTGAAGGATTCCGGCAATTTACTTCCTGGTCACGGAGGGATACTGGACAGGTTAGATAGTTTATTGTTTGTGTTACCGATATTACACTTCATCCATTTTATATGAATGGCTAGCTTGAACGAAAGAGTAAGTTAAGAGTAGAATTATTAGATAAGAAGTCAAAATAATTCCTAATCAGATTAAAGGAAGGTGCTTCTTTTGAACACAGTAATCGCGTTTATTTTTATGTTCGGCCTGCTTGTATTTATACATGAATTTGGCCATTTAATATTTGCAAAACGGGCTGGTATGCTTGCCCGCGAATTTGCCATTGGCTTTGGTCCAAAGGTGTTTGCATTTACCAAGAATGAGACAGTTTATACGATTCGCTTATTGCCTATTGGCGGATATGTTAGAGTCGCTGGTGAAGATCCGGAGATTGTTGAGATAAAGCCAGGGCAGCATATCGGTTTGGAATTTAACGGCAGCGGAAAAGTCAGTAAAATTATCGTAAATAATAAAGCAAAGCATCCTTATGCCCGCGTTATAGAGGTAGAGCATGCTGATTTAGATCATAAGCTACTTATTGAGGGTTATGAAATTGATGAAGAAGATCAAAAATTAAGTTTCGAAGTGGATCCTAAAGCATTCTATGTTATGGATGAAAAGGAAACACAAATCGCACCATATGACAGACAATTTGCTTCAAAGAGCGTACCAAAACGGGCTATGCAATTGTTTGCCGGGCCAATGATGAATTTTATCCTGGCCATAGTTATTTTCTTTATTGTTGGATTTATTCAGGGTGTTCCGGTCGATAGGGCATTAGTTTCCGGCATACAGGAAGATAGTCCAGCAGAAGAAGCCGGGCTGCAAGAAGGAGACGAAATTGTTCAGATTGAAGGTAACTCTGTTTCAACTTGGGGTAAATTTACCGAAATTGTTCGGGATAATCCTGAAAAAGAGCTCAGTATGACAGTGCAGCGTAATGGTGAGACTGAATCAATTACAGTAACCCCGAAAAAAATAGAGACACAAGGCATGACGATTGGACAAGTAGGTGTACAGCGGGCCTTCGAGAAATCATTTACTGGAACAGTTAAATATGGATTTACCCGGACATATGAAACAACTAAGTTAATTTTGACTAACCTTGGAATGTTAATCACAGGTCAGTTACCGATTGAAACATTATCTGGACCTGTTGGTATATATGACGCAACAGATCAATTTGTAAAGGCAGGGATTATGACTTTCCTAATGTGGACTGCTATTTTGAGTATTAACTTGGGGATTGTCAATCTGGTCCCGTTGCCAGCACTCGATGGTGGCAGGCTGCTCTTTGTCGCACTTGAAGCAGTCAGGGGTAAACCGATAGATCCACAAAAAGAAGGTATTGTTCATTTTATTGGTTTTGCATTATTAATGCTCTTAATGATTGTTGTGACATGGAATGATATTCAGCGATTATTTTTATAAAGTTTGGTTTATGCTTTAGAACAGTTGAAAACCCTTGTCCAAATGGCAAGGGTTTTCCATCATTATAGTTCCATAACTATAATCAGGAGGAAAACATGATGGACATTTCAAAAAGAGAAAAAATGGTTCTATTATTAAAACAGTTAGAAATACCAGAAGATTATCAGCAAACCTATTTTGAAGATAGTCAATTGAATAAACTAGAAGTACACAAACAGGTTAAAAGCTGGCATTTTCATATTAGTGTCAAGCAAGTTCTGCCTAAACAAATTCATACTTTGCTTCTTACAAAGTTACATGAAACGTTTCAGCAGTTTGCTCAAATCGATCTGACATTGTATGCAGAGGAAAAGGAATGCGATGAAAAGAATATTTGTGATTATTGGCAGTCTTTTCTTCAAACTATATCAAACTTATCACCTGCTTATAAAGATTTAGTACATAACCAGGTGCCACGGGTAGAGAATAATAAGATTATGTTAACAGCAAGGAATGAAGCAGAAGGCACTGCACTCAAAAAACGTCTGGAAGATCCATTTCGTGACTATTGCAAAAAGATTGGAACTAATCCATACTCTCTTGTGATTGATATTAAAACCGAAATGGCTGAATTGAAAAAGTTCAGAGAGAAAACAGCTTTGGAAGACCAGGAGATGGTTTTAAAGACTGTTCAGGAAAAGGAAAAACGTGATCAGAACAGACAGACAAACGAACAAAATAAACCGCTCATGCTTGGTTATAAAATTCAGGATGATCCTTTACAAATGGAAGAGATTCAGGATGAGGAACGCCGGGTAACAATACAAGGTTATGTGTTTGCAGTAGATATTCGTCAGTTACGTTCCGGAAGAAGTTTATTAATTATTAAAGCAACAGATTATACGGACTCATTACAAATAAAAATGTTTTCAAAAGGTGATGAGGATGCCGAGAAATTTGAACATGTAAAATCTGGTATATGGATTAAAGCAAGAGGCAGTATTCAAACTGATATGTTCACAAATGAATTGGCAATGATGGCTACTGATATTCATGAAGTGAAAGTAGAAACTCGGAAAGATACAGCTCCTGAAGACGAGAAACGAGTTGAGTTACACGCACATACGACAATGAGTCAAATGGATGCTGTGGTATCACCTTCAGCTCTTGTACATCAAGCTGCAGCATGGGGTCATAAAGCAATTGCTATTACCGATCATGCAGGTGTTCAAGGATATCCTGAAGCACATGCTGCTGGTCAAAAACACGGGGTTAAAATCCTCTATGGTGTTGAAGCAAATGTTGTTGATGACGGTGTACCAATTGCCTATAATGAACATGATGTTGATTTAGAAAATGGCACCTATATTGTCTTTGACGTAGAGACGACAGGTCTATCAGCAGTATATGACACAATCATTGAGCTTGCTGGCGTTAAGATTTATCAGGGAGAGATTATTGATCGATTTGAATCATTTGCTAACCCCCATCATCCATTGTCACAAACTACAACAGATTTAACCGGCATAACAGATGATATGGTAAATAACGCACCTGAGATTAATGACGTCCTTAAGGATTTTTATGAATGGATGGAAGATGGCATTCTTGTTGCACATAATGCCAGTTTCGACATTGGTTTTTTAAATCAGGGTTTTAAAAAAATTGAATATAAAAAAGTTGAAAATCCGGTTATTGATACGCTTGAGCTTGCACGATTTTTATTTCCAGAACTTAAAAATCATCGGTTAAATACGATGTGTAAACATTTGGATATCGAATTAACGCAGCATCACCGCGCTATCTATGATGCAGAGGCAACTGGCTATTTATTATGGAAATTTGTTCAAGGACTTTTGAAAAAAGATATTACAAATCATAGTAAGTTAAATGATCACATGGGAGAAGGAAATGCATATCAGCGATCTCGACCATTTCATTGTACACTTGTTGCTAAAACACAAGAAGGTTTGAAGAATCTATACAAGCTAGTTTCATATGCACATATTGATTATTTTTACCGTGTTCCACGAATACCCAGGTCATTATTGCAAAAGCTGCGAAACGGAATTTTAGTTGGGTCTGCATGTGATAAAGGTGAAGTGTTTGAAACGATGATGCAAAAATCAGCAGATGAAGCAGAAAAAGCAGCAGAATTTTATGATTATATCGAGGTACAACCGCCAGCCAACTATACACATTTGATTGAAAAAGACCTCGTTCAGAATGAGGCCCAAATCTTGGATATCATTAATAAATTAGTAGATTTAGGCAATCGTGTGAATAAAAATGTAGTAGCAACGGGAAACACACATTATATTGATGAACACGATAAACTTTATCGTCAAATATTAATTGCTTCTCAAGCAGGTAATCCATTGAACAGACAAACGTTACCAGATACACCTTTTCGTACAACAAATGAGATGATAGATAGTTTTAACTTTTTAGGAGAAGAAAAGGCGCACGAAATTGTTGTAACAAATACCAATAAGCTGGCAGACCAAATTGAAGAACTTTCTCCTGTTAAGGATGGACTTTATACACCAACAATTGAAGGTGCAGACCAAGAGATGCGTGATCTTTGCTATAATCGTGCAAAACTTATTTATGGTGATCCGGTACCGCAAATAGTTGTCGATCGGCTTGAAAAAGAGTTATCAAGTATTATAGGACATGGATTTGCAGTAATTTATTTAATATCCCATAAGCTAGTTAAGAAATCATTAGATGACGGATATCTGGTGGGTTCTCGAGGGTCTGTTGGTTCTTCTTTAGTAGCAACTATGACAGAGATAACCGAAGTAAATCCTTTACCACCACACTATGTCTGTATGGAGTGTCATCATCATGAATTCATAACAGACGGTTCAGTGGGCAGCGGGTTTGATTTAGCTGATAAAAACTGTCCAAAATGCGGTAACACTCTTACAAAGGATGGACAAGACATTCCATTTGAAACATTTCTTGGGTTTAAAGGTGATAAAGTTCCGGATATTGATTTAAATTTCTCAGGAACGTACCAGCCGAGAGCACACAATTACACCAAAGAATTATTTGGAGAAGATAATGTCTATCGTGCTGGGACAATTGGAACAATTGCTGATAAAACAGCGTATGGCTATGTAAAAGGCTATGCTTCAGATAAACAGCTAGTTTATAAGAATGCTGAAGTTGATCGCCTTGTACAAGGCTGTACCGGGGTCAAACGAACAACTGGTCAGCATCCAGGCGGAATTATAGTAGTACCTGATGATAAAGAAATATATGATTTTACACCGATTCAATTTCCGGCTGATGATCGAAAAAGTGAATGGAAAACAACACACTTTGATTTTCATTCCATTCATGACAATCTGCTTAAACTTGATATACTAGGGCACGATGACCCTACGGTAATTCGGATGCTGCAGGATTTAAGCGGAATTGATCCAAAAACAATCCCAACTGATGATGCCGAAGTGATGAAAATATTTTCTGGTACGGAATCACTAGGAATAACACCGGAACAAATTAATTGTCAGACTGGGACATTAGGCGTCCCTGAGTTTGGGACAAAATTTGTTCGTCAGATGCTGGAGGATACGAAACCAAGTACATTTGCTGAACTAGTAATGATATCTGGTCTATCACACGGTACAGATGTGTGGCTAGGCAATGCTCAAGAGTTAATTAATGATGGAATATGTGAATTAGCTGATGTGATAGGGTGTCGTGATGATATCATGGTATATCTAATGCACAAGGGTCTAGAAGCTTCACTTGCCTTTAAAATTATGGAGTTTGTTCGAAAAGGTAAAGGGCTACAGGATGAATGGATCCAAGAAATGAAAAAGAACGGGGTTCCTGATTGGTATATTGAATCATGTAAAAAGATTAAATACATGTTTCCGAAAGCACACGCCGCGGCATATGTTCTAATGGCAGTTCGAATTGCCTATTTTAAGGTACATTATCCAATATACTTTTATGCTGCTTATTTCTCTGTCAGGGCAGGTGATTTTGAATTGGATACAATGGTTAAAGGTTCAGATGCGATAAGGCAGCGCATTGAGGGAATAGTGGCTAAGGGTAATGATGTTACACCTAAAGAAAAGAATTTGTCCACTGTACTGGAAGTTGTTCTTGAGATGAGTGAACGTGGGTTTTCCTTCCAAAAAGTTGATTTATATAAGTCTGCCGCTTCTGAGTTTATTGTTGATGGTAACTCATTAATACCACCATTCAACGCCGTCGATGGATTGGGTACCAACGCAGCTATTAATATTGTTAAAGTACGTGAAGATGGGGAATTTCTTTCTAAAGAAGATCTTCGACAGCGTAGTAAAATTTCTAAAACGGTTCTAGAATATCTTGATAATCATGGTTGTTTAGAAGGTATGGCCGAAAAGAACCAGTTGTCATTGTTTTAATATGCTTGGTTAGATTAATTCTAACTTAAGTTGCCAAACTATAATAGTGAAGTCGAATTATTACGGTTTAAATTAAATGCAATACCTCAACAGTAGGGTGTAAACCTAAAAACCCTAGAAGGAAGTGATTACGTATGGAGTTAATATATGAAGAAGGACAACCAATTCGACAATTTTTAATCGACAATAGACAAACTTTTGAAAATCAACTTCTGGCAGAGGCAAATAATGTTCGTGATAAGATTGAAGAAATTCAAATGATTGGAAATATTAATCTGCTGGAGAATGCTCATAAGTTAGTCTTGTTTGTGGTTGATGAGAAAAAAGATGAGGTAGTGGATTTTGCTGAGCGGGAGGGTATTGCTTGGGCAAAACATTCTCTGACATTAGCGTTAAAAATTGAGTGGATTCAAGCAATCCGCAGAACGTTATGGAATTTTCTTTATGAGTATGATAGATTTACTGAAAAAACCAGCAATCTTGAAGAATTTTACTATATGGAAAGTAAGATAAATGATTTAATTGATAAGTTTCTTAACGGGTTCTTTCTTAACTATTCGTCCTATAAAGATAAGTTAATTGAAGAACAGCGTAAATTAGTAGATAACCTATCTGCTCCAATTATTCCGATAACCTCCAAGATTAGCATATTGCCAATAATAGGTACTATGGATAGCTATCGAGTTACTATTATCGAAGAAAAAGTATTACTAGAAATTGGACAGAGACATGTACAAAAATTAATTATGGATTTGTCTGGAATTGCTGAAATGGAAAAAGAGGTTATGCAATTATTTCTAAAATTATTAGATGGTATTTCGATGATGGGATGCGAAGCAGTGATAACTGGTTTACGTCCTGATTTAGTTAGAAACATGGTGGATCTTGAAGTAGAATTTGGTCAAAAATTTGAAACACAAGGCTCGTTGCAGCAGGCTCTGGACGGCTATCTGCAATTGAACAATACAACTTTAAATTAGGCAGTTTTCTAAAAGATTGTGGTTTTATCAAACTAGTTTGGTTATTACGTAGCTGATATATAATACGAACTAACATGCTGAGTGCTATGACGCCGCTGCGGAAATACACTTCGCGCACCAAGGGCGGCTGATAAGCCTCCTTGCTCCTACGTCGCTGCGTAGTCTCATCTAGGCCTCAGATCCCACAGGAGTCTACGTGTATTTCCTTCGCTGGGTTTTGCTCACTAGAACTGAAAAAAATAAGATTTTATACCCTAAACTAGCAGTTGGAATATGCGGGAATCCTGTGGGGGGAAGTGATCCTAAGAGACCCCACAGGGAGCTATACTCGCGATCGAGGCAGACTAGTACGCTACGTGCTGTGGCAACGTCTGCACTAGCACGTCCTATGCGTCGAAGGCTCGTGGTGAGCCCTTGGTGCGCGAGTATAATTCCAACTGCGTCGCTAGGAAGCCTCGCTATATGCTTCCAATAGGACTCCCATAGTTAGTTCGCATTTTATATCAATTACGAAGCTTAAATCTTACGAAATTATAATTAACAGCTAACACCTTGGCCGATACTAATCATTGATTATAATCAGTAAGAATTTGGTATATAATATAACTATGGTAGGAACAAATATTCACTGTTCTTGCAACAACAGTCCTATTATGATATAGTGTATTGTGGTAAGAAATGATACGAACGGTTAGGAGAGTGGGCGAACCCCACTCTTTCTTCATACTACTTTCTTTGCAACTTGCACTTTGACTACTTTCCCTTGCCACATCTTCCGGCAGGGGATTTGTATTATTATGGATATGGTGCAAATGAAATATCGTATGATGGTTCATAATAGAACAATACACAACTGAATAAAGGAGGATAAATTTTGAGTTCCAATGTAATTAAAACAACAGAAGAGCTGGTACAACCGATTTTACAGGAGAAAGAATTGGAATTAGTTGATGTTGAATATGTTAAAGAAGGACCGAATTGGTTTCTTCGTGTATATATTGACAGTGAAAATGGCGTTGATATAGCTGATTGTGGTACTGTTTCTGAACAGTTGAGTGAAGAACTGGATAAAGCTGATCCAGTAGAAGAAGCCTATTATCTAGAAGTGTCGTCACCAGGTGTCGAGCGTCCGCTAAAGTCTAAAGATGACTTTGAAAAAAATGTAAATAACAATGTCTTTGTGAAATTATACGAACCGATTGATGGTCAGAAAGAATACGAAGGTATTTTAAAGGAATTCACAGATAATGTGGCAACGATTGAGTATAAAGTGAAAACCCGAAAAAAGCTAGTTGAAATTCCATTTAATAAAATAGCTAAAGCAAGGTTAGCCGTTACGCTATAAGGGGGAAAATAAAAGTGAGCAGTCAGTTGTTTGAAGCGATTGATTTTCTAGAAAAAGAAAAGGGTATTGATAAGGATATTCTAATGGAGGCATTGGAAGCCGCGCTAATATCAGCTTATAAGAAAAACTTTAAATCTGCTACAAATGTGCGGGTTGATATTGATGAACAATCCGGTACAATGCGCGTATATTCACGTAAAACGGTAGTAGAAGAAATTGAAGATGCACAAGAAGAAATCTCATTGGATCAGGCAAAAGAAATTGATCCCAAATATGAACTTGAAGATGTTATTGAGGTTGAGGTGACTCCAAAAGACTTTGGACGTATTGCAGCCCAGGCTGCAAAACAAGTAGTAACACAGCGTGTCAGAGAGGCTGAACGCGGCGTCATATTCAGCGAATACTCTGATCGCGAAGAAGATGTTATGACAGGCATTATTCAACGCAAAGATCCACGCTTTGTCTATGTGAATCTTGGAAAGATTGAGGCGAAACTGGCTGAGGCGGAGCAAATGCCTACTGAAGAATACTATGTCCATGACCGCTTAAAAGTATTTGTAACAAAAGTGGAGAACACGAGTAAAGGACCTCAAATTTATATTTCAAGGTCACATCCAGGATTATTAAAACGCCTGTTTGAAATGGAAGTTCCAGAAATTTATGAAGGTATTGTTGATATTAAATCAGTGGCAAGAGAAGCAGGGGATCGTTCTAAAATATCTGTTCATGCAGATGATCCTGAAATCGATGCTGTTGGTTCATGTGTTGGTCAAAAAGGGCAGCGTGTACAGGTGATTGTCAATGAACTTAAAGGTGAAAAAATAGATGTCGTAGAATGGTCTGAAGACCCGGTTGTCTACGTATCAAACGCTTTAAGTCCATCGAAGGTAGTAGAGGTGTTGGTAAATGAAGAAGATAAGGCGACAACAGTAATCGTACCTGACTACCAACTATCACTTGCTATTGGAAAGCGTGGGCAAAATGCTCGTCTGGCAGCAAAATTAACCGGTTGGAAAATTGATATTAAAAGTGAATCAGAAGCTCGCAAGGAAGGGCTATTAACAGACGACAATGAAGATGCTGATGCTTATTCTGACAATGAGGAAGAAGGCTTGTTCGAATAGGGGGAGGTTCTGTAATGGCGCAAAAACGAAAAGTACCAGAACGTAAATGTATCGTAACTAATGAAATGAAACCTAAGAAAGATCTCATTCGTGTTGTCCGTAACAAAGATGGAGAAGTCTTTGTTGACCCAACAGGCAAGAAAAATGGCCGTGGAACTTATGTATCCAACGATATAGCTGTTATTGAAAAGGCTGAAAAGGCTGGAATTTTAAGCCGTCAGTTAAATACAAAAATTGAACCATCAATATATGACGACCTTAAACAAATAGTTGAAGGAAAAAATGATGAAAAATAATTACTTAAATTTAATTGGCTTAGCCTATCGGGCTAGAAAGTGTTCTTTAGGGGAAGAAACGATTTTGAAAGATATCAAGCAAAACAAAGCAAAGCTTGTTCTTTTGGCAAATGACATCGGTCCCCAAACACGAAAAAAGATAACGAACAAATGTAAAACTTATGAAGTACCATTTTTAATAGTAGATGATAGAGAAACATTATCAAATGCTATTGGAAAATCACAAAGAGTAGCTGTAGCTATTTTAGATGCAGGATTTGCCACTAAAATTAAATCGTTACTCGGGTAATTAAATTCGGGGGTGGACGTATGAGCAAGATGCGTGTATATGAATATGCAAAACAAAATAAAACGACCAGTAAAGATGTAATTAATTATTTAAAAGAGTTAAATGTTGAGGTTTCCAACCACATGTCAACAATTTCGACTGATACGATAGTAAAGTTGGATGAAAAATTCGGTTCTAAGGAATCGGAAACACCTAAGAAGCAGGAATCACCAAAAAAACCAGCAAATAACAGCAATAACAGTAAAGCTGCAAGTCAATCAAAAAAAGAAAATAAACCAACTAATAATGGGAAGTCTAATAACAACCCATCACAGCAGGCTCAGCAAAGAAAGGGCCAGAAAAACAATAACAAAAAGCATCAGCAGGGTAAAAATGCCAAAAGGAACAATCAAGCACCACAGCAGCAACAAAAACCTGTTGTTAAGGAAACACCTAAACATATTACTTACAGCGAAACACTGACTGTAAGTGATTTGGCAGGTAAGCTAAATAAAGATGCATCAGAAATTATTAAAAAGCTGATGTTCCTTGGTGTCATGGCTACAAAAAACCAGGACCTTGATGATGATGCAGTTGAGCTTATTTGTGCAGAGTATGATGTGGAAGTAGAAAAGGAAATAATTCTGGAAGATACTGACTTTGATAAGTATCGGGAAACCAATAATGAAGCTAACTTAATCGAAAGACCTGCTGTTGTAACCATTATGGGACACGTTGACCATGGTAAAACAACTTTATTGGATGCAATTCGCCATACAAAGGTAACTGAAGGCGAAGCAGGTGGTATTACGCAGCATATTGGGGCATATCAAATAGAAAGTAATGGCAAGAAAGTTACATTTCTTGATACACCAGGACACGCCGCGTTTACCAGCATGCGTTCACGTGGTGCACAAGTCACGGATATTGCTATATTAGTTGTTGCGGCAGATGATGGTGTAATGCCACAGACAATTGAGGCTATTAACCATGCGAAAGCCGCTGAAGTTCCAATTATTATAGCTGTTAATAAAATGGACAAAGAAGGCGCTAACCCAGATCGTGTTATGCACGAGTTAACAGAATATGAACTCGTACCTGAAGACTGGGGAGGCAGTACAATTTTTGTTAATTTGTCTGCTGTAAAACATGAAGGAATTGATGATTTACTTGAAATGATTCAGCTTGTTTCAGAAGTTGAAGAATTAAAAGCAGATCCAAATAACGATGCTTTTGGTACAGTAATTGAAGCAGAGCTTGATAAAGGAAAAGGACCTGTTGCTACATTACTGGTACAAAATGGAACTTTACGTGTTGGGGAATCAGTTGTTGTTGGCAATACTTTTGGTCGTGTTCGTGCGATGGTTAGTGACTTGGGCCAACGGATAAGTGAGGCCAGCCCATCAACACCAGTAGAAATAACTGGATTGAACGATGTGCCACAAGCGGGCGATCAATTCCTGGTATTTAAGGATGAAAAGAAATCACGCCAAATTGGTGAAGCTCGCCAACAAAAGCATATCCAGGAGAATCGTTCGGAACAAACAAAAGTTAGCATCGATGATTTATTTGACCAGATTAAAGAAGGCGAAATGAAGGATATAAACCTTATAGTCAAGGCAGATGTTCAAGGATCTGCAGAAGCTATGGCATCTTCATTGAGAAAGATTGATGTTGAAGGTGTTAAAATAAAAATCATTCATACTGGTGTAGGTGCTATTACTGAATCAGATATTATTTTAGCATCCGCTTCAAATGCAATTGTAATTGGGTTCAATGTACGACCAGACGCAAACGCGAAAAAAGCTGCTGAATCAGAAAAGGTAGACGTACGCTTGCACCGTGTTATTTATAAAGTAATTGAAGAGATAGAATTAGCAATGAAAGGTATGCTTGATCCCGAGTATGAAGAAAAGGTTATAGGTCAGGCAGAAGTACGGGAAATATTCAAGGTTTCCAAGATTGGAACTATCGCTGGTAGTTATGTAACAGATGGTAAGATCACACGTAATTCGGGAATACGTCTGATTCGTGACGGTGTTGTCCAGTTTGAAGGTGAAATTGATGCATTAAAACGTTTTAAAGATGATGTCAAGGAAGTTGCACAAAACTATGAATGTGGTATCACAATTAAAAAGTTTAATGATATTAAAGAAGGCGACGTAATTGAAGCATTTGTCATGGAGGAGATTGAACGCAAATGATAATTTATGCTGAAGTAGAATGCATGCTGTATGAAGGCCATTCACTTAAGCAAAAACGTTCTGTTATTAAACGTTTAATGGCTAAACTACGTAATGAATTAAATGTGGCAGTAACAGAGTTGGATTATCATGATTTATGGCAACGGACAAAACTTGGCGTTGTAACAGTATCTAATGAAAAACCACATGCTGAACAGGTTATTCAGGAAAGTTTACGGATCATTGACACGTTTAATGAACTGGAACGAACGATTACTGATGTTGAGCATGTGTAATTAAATATCAGGTCGTCAACTTACAGAGGTGATCAAAATGAGTGACATTCGTTCAAATCGGGTCGCAGAGCAAATGAAAAAAGAATTAGGTGAACTTTTAAGTAAAAAAATCAAGGATCCACGTGTTGGATTTGTTACGGTAACAGATGTAGACGTAACTGGAGACTTACAACAGGCGAAAATTTTTATATCTGTTCTGGGTGACGAACAAAAGAAACATGATACACTTGTCGGATTAGCAAAAGCTAAAGGATTTATCCGATCTGAAATCGGGAATCGTATCCGTTTACGGAAAACACCAGAAATAACATTTGAATTTGACGAAGCATATGAACATGGAAATCGTATCGAAACAATTCTACGTGATTTAAACAAAAATAATTAATATGCATTGAAATTTATCTGATCCACAGAAATAATAAGTGGGTCAGATTTTTCCATGTACGATACATTAGTCTTGGGAGCTGGTTAGATGAATGGTATATTGCCTTTATGGAAACCAAAAGGAATGACGTCACATGATTGTGTGATTGCGATCAGAAAAAAATTTCAATTAAAGAAGGTTGGGCATACAGGAACCCTCGACCCTGAGGTTGAAGGTGTTTTACCTATTTGTATTGGACAGGCAACTAAAATTGTGCCCTATTTGACTGATACCAAAAAGACATACGTCGCACAAGTGAAGCTTGGGGTCTCTACAGAAACTGAAGATAGTCATGGTGCAATTATTGAGAAAAGCAATGTAGTAAATTTCCCAACTAAACAGTCAATCGAAAACGTGTTACAATTGTTTAGGGGAGAAATTACACAAATACCCCCAATGTATTCAGCAGTCAAAGTAAATGGTAAAAAACTGTATGAGTATGCAAGAGCCAATGAGCAAGTAGAAAGGCCACAGCGTACAGTCGTGATTTATCAGCTTACCCAGATGGAAGATTCAGATCTTAAAGATAGCTTTATGATCAAGGCAACCTGTTCAAAAGGTACATATATTCGAACACTATGTGTGGATATCGGTAAGAAACTAGGCTATCCCGCACATATGTCACACCTGGTAAGAACAGAAACAGGGATTATTAAAAAAGAAGACACGGTTACATTTAAAGCTATTGATAGAGCTATAGAATTGGAGAACCAAGAAGACTTATTGTTGCCAATTTCAAAAGGTTTAAGCCATCTGGAACATATTAATGTTAATGAAAATACAAAAAAACGAGTACTCTTTGGCCAAAAATTGACAAAGCCTGATAACATTTCTAAAACAGGGCCCTTTGTCATTATGTCTGATAAACAAGTACTGGCAATTTATCAAATACATCCTGAAAATTCAGATCTTATAAAGCCGATTCGAGTATTTAAAGAGTGAAAAAGAGTAGGTGAAGCTTGTTGCGAACAATTGAATTAACACATCCCCATACGTTGGTACCAGAAGAGTTGCCTGAGACTGTTGCAGCTATAGGTTTTTTTGATGGTATACACAAAGGCCATCAAAAAGTTATTCAAACAGCTGTATCCAAAGCGAAGGATAAAAACATAGAAAGTGCAGTTATTACTTTTCATCCGCATCCATCTGTTGTTTTAAAAAAAGATGCAAAACATGTAAGATATATTACTCCTTTACGAGAGAAGCAGGAGATTTTGCAGCAATTGGATGTTGACCGTCTTTATGTGATTACCTTTAATAAGGAATTGGCCTCACTTGAACCACAGCAATTTATAGATCATTTTATTATTGGCTTAAAAATTAAACATATAGTGGCCGGGTTTGACTTTTCTTATGGACACAAAGGCCAAGGAAACATGGAATTAATTAAAGAGCAAACAAGAGGTTTATTTGAATATACAACAATTGGCAAAGTCGAATTGGACAGTGAGAAAGTAAGTTCCTCCAGAATCAGAGAACTGCTTCAAAATGGAGAACTCGAAAAAGCTAATTATTTACTGGGCAGACCGCTTACTATTCAAGGCGTTGTTGTTGAAGGTGACCAACGGGGAAGAACGATTGGTTATCCAACAGCAAACATAAGGGTTAATCCTGATACACTGCTACCTAAAATTGGTGTTTATGCAGTAAAAGTACTTTATAAAAATGAAGTATATGAAGGAATGGCGAACTTGGGGTATAATCCTACATTTACAAATGAGAAAACCGAGCCATCTGTAGAAGTTAACATATTTGATTATAATAATGATATATATGGTGAAGTATTGTATGTGGAATGGCATAAATTTATCCGGGAAGAGGAAAAGTTTAATGGTGTTCAGGAGCTAATAAACCATATAGAAAATGATGAAAAGTGTGTCCGCAGTTACTTTTACGGTTAATGTTTCTTTGATTTACCACTTGCAATTTGAGCAAAAAAGATGTAAGCTTGAAATCGTAAAACCTTCGCTTGGCATATCGTAACTCCGACGTTTGCTAGGGGGATGGGGATATTAATAATTTATTGGAGGTGAGCCAGATGGCTATCACAAAAGAACGTAAGAATGAAATTATTAGTGAACACAAAGTTCATGATAATGACACTGGTTCTCCAGAAGTACAAATCGCTGTACTTACTGCAGAGATCACAACATTAAATGAACATTTACGTGTTCATAAAAAAGATCATCATTCACGTCGTGGTCTTTTGAAAATGGTTGGTAAACGTCGTAACTTGCTTAATTACCTACGTAATAACGATGTTACTCGTTACCGTGAACTAATTAAAAAACTTGGCCTACGCCGATAAGTGTTTTAAAAAGCAGGAGCAATCCTGCTTTTTTTAGCAGTTAAAAAAGTATAAATTATTTACTGCATAAATGTAACTATTGGTGAGTGCCAAGTTTTTTATACTTAATTAATACATAAAATTTACATTTTAGCTTATTAACTATAAAATGAATGGTAGTATGTTTTATATTGAAAGGAGCACATTACAATGGCAGAAGAAATTCAGGAATTCTCCACTGAAATTGCCGGTAAGAAATTTATCGTTGAAACAGGAGAATTTGCAAAACAAGCGAACGGGGCATGTATGATTCGCTACGGTGATACCTCTGTATTATCAGTAGCAACAGCATCCAAAGAACCAAAAGACTTACCCTTTTTCCCATTAACTGTTAATTATGAAGAACGTTTATATGCTGTAGGGAAGATACCCGGAGGATTTATTAAGAGAGAGGGTCGCCCAAGCGATAAAGCTACATTAACTTCACGCTTAATTGACAGACCAATTCGACCACTTTTCCCTGATGGCTATAGAAATGAAGTACAAGTTATCAGCACGGTAATGAGTGTTGATCAGGATTGCTCTTCCGAAATGGCTGCAATGATAGGATCTTCTATCGCATTGGGGATTTCTGATATCCAGCTATCTGAACCAATAGCAGGAGTAAACGTTGGGCTTGTAGATGGTGAGTTTATTATTAATCCTGATATTGAGCAACAGAAAAACAGTGAAATCGAATTAACTGTAGCTGGTACAAAGGATGCTATTAACATGGTTGAAGCAGGAGCACAGGAGGTACCAGAAGATGTTATGCTCGAAGCCATTATGTTTGGACATAAGGAAATTACTCGCCTTGTTGAATTCCAAGAGAAAATAATTGCTGCTGTCGGCGTTGAAAAAGCGGATATGCCATTACTTGATACGGATGAAAACACTGCTGCAAAAGTGGAGTCTGAAGCTAAAAGTAAATTACAGGAAGCCATTAAAGTAGAAGAAAAACACGCCAGAGAAGAAGCAATCACTAATGTTAAAAATGAGGTATTAGCCTTATACGAAGAAGAAGATGAAGAAGTTATTAGCGATGTGAAATCTACACTTGAAAAAATGGTGAAAGAAGAAGTACGTCGTTTAATCACCAAAGAAAAAGTACGTCCAGATGGTCGTAAAGTCGATGAAATACGGCCGCTGTCATCAAGAATTAACGTATTACCAAGGACACATGGTTCTGGTCTTTTCACACGTGGACAAACGCAAGCTTTGAGTGTATGTACTTTAGGGGCATTAGGAGATGTACAAATTTTGGACGGGCTTGATTTAGAAGAGTCCAAGCGTTTCATGCATCATTACAATTTCCCTAAATACAGTGTTGGTGAAACAGGCCCAATAAGAGGACCTGGCCGTCGCGAGATTGGACATGGTGCTTTAGGTGAGCGTGCACTTGAGAAAGTAATTCCATCAGAAAAAGACTTTCCATATACAATTCGATTAGTATCAGAGGTTTTAGAGTCGAATGGTTCTACATCACAAGCTAGTATTTGCGCAAGTACATTAGCGATGATGGATGCTGGTGTACCAATTAAGACACCTGTTGCCGGTATTGCGATGGGGCTAGTTAAATCCGGTGAAGACTATACGATTTTATCAGACATTCAAGGTATGGAAGATGCACTTGGTGATATGGACTTTAAAGTTGCTGGTACTGAAAAAGGTGTAACAGCACTACAAATGGATATTAAAATTGATGGACTTTCTAAAGAAATTTTGAAGGAAGCATTAACCCAGGCTAAAAAAGGACGTATGCACATTCTGGAATCCATGCTTGCGACAATTAAAGAGCCAAAATCTGAGCTGTCACAATATGCACCTAAGATACTAACGATGAAAATAAATCCAGATAAAATCCGTTCGGTTATTGGACCAAGCGGGAAACAAATTAATCAAATAATTGAAGAAACAGGAGCAAAAATTGATATCGAACAGGATGGAAGTGTATTTATTTCATCAACTGATTCTTCCATGAATGAAAGAACAAAAGAGATTATTGAAGATCTTGTACGAGAAGTTGAAACAGGGCAAATGTATCTGGGTACTGTGAAGCGTATTGAGAAATTCGGAGCATTTGTAGAACTATTTAAAGGGAAAGACGGGCTGGTTCATATCTCTGAATTGGCAGAAGAACGAACTAATAAGGTTGAAGACGTTGTATCAATTGGTGACCAAATTATGGTCAAAGTTAAAGAAATCGATAATCAAGGTCGGGTTAATCTCTCAAGAAAAGCTGTAATAAAAGAAGAAAAAGAAAAAAGTGAAAAATCAAGTATGTAATTAAATTGATGAAACAAGAAGCTGGAATGCCAGTTTCTTTTTTTATGCCTCATATCTTGTCCCTCACGTTCATATTAATTAATGAGGGGGGATTTGAATGTATCAATACCGTTCTATTGTTCACTTTTGCGTATTTATTATTATTGTAGCTTTTGCATTTAACAACAGCTATAATCCATTTATTTTAAACGATGCTGAAAAGTTTTCTTATACTGTATCTAAATCGGAGGATTCTCTTTATCAAAAAATTAGAACAAAAAGTACTGATTACAGAAAACCTCCTGAAAATGCAATCATTGATAAGGTGTGGAAAAAAATACCCGGGTTAAATGGTGTACGTGTAGACGTTGATAAATCGTTCGAGCAGATGAAAAAGAGTGGTGTTTTTGACAAAACACTACTTGTATATGAACAGGTTCCGCCTGAAATTACATACGATGAGCTCCCAGCTGCTCCAACTTATCGTGGCCACCCGGAAAAAGACATGGTTTCATTTTTAATTAATGTGGCGTGGGGAAATGAGTATATTCCTGCGATACTTAACGTGCTGAAAGAGCATAATGTCAAAGCAAATTTCTTTGTTGAAGGAAAATGGGCGCAGGAAAATGCCGATTTCGTCAAAATGATTGATGAACAAGGTCATGTAATAGGAAATCATGCATATAATCATCCGGATATGTCCAGGTTATCGAAACAGCAAATTACCGAACAAATCAACCGCACGAATGAAATTATTAAGGCAATTACAGATAATAAACCAAAATGGCTGGCTCCGCCAAGCGGTAATTATAATGATCAAGTAGTTAAAATTGCGCATGAAATGAACATGGAAACAATTCTATGGAGTGTAGACACCATCGATTGGAAGAATCCATCTGTATCTGTTATGATGAACCGAGTGAATAACAACATTCATCCTGGTGCGACTGTATTAATGCACCCTACTTCCTCAACAGCACAAGGGTTAGAATCGCTAATTGTGAGTATAAAAGAAAAAGGTTATAAAATTGGAACTATTAGTTCACTACTGAGTGAGGAAAGATAGCAATTGGATGGGCCTTAGGAGGAAATACATTGATAGAGAAACATACTAGTAATAATGGACTTCGAATTGTTTTAGAAAATATACCTGCTGTACGATCAGTTACAATAGGTATTTGGATACTAACTGGGTCAAGAAATGAGTCCGACAGAACAAATGGAATCTCCCATTTTCTTGAACATATGTTTTTTAAAGGAACTGAAAAAAGATCCCCACAGGACATTGCAGAAGCTTTTGATGCAATAGGCGGACAGGTTAATGCATTTACATCAAAGGAATACACCTGTTTCTATGCTAAAGTTATTGACTCACATAAAGAATATGCTCTGGAAATTTTAGCTGATATGTTCTTTAATTCTACCTTTGATGAAGAAGAAATGGAACGTGAGAAGAAAGTAGTTCTGGAAGAAATTAAAATGTATGAAGATACACCAGATGACATTGTGCATGATATTTTGGCGCGTGCTTCATATGGAGACCATCCATTAGGTTATCCGATATTAGGGTCTGAAGCACAGTTATTATCCTTTAAACCAGATTCATTGAGGGAATATATCAAAGAGAGCTATACACCGCAAAATGTTGTAGTTTCTGTTGCAGGTAATGTGGATGAATCATTTATTAAAACAGTCGAAGGTTATTTTGGCAATTATGAATCAGGCTCAGAGCGTGCAAAATTAAAGAAACCTGCATTTTTAGCAAATAATATTGAACGGAATAAAGATACTGAACAAGCTCATTTATGTCTGGGATATAACGGATTGGCTGTCGGAGATGAGAATATGTACAGTTTAATCATTATGAATAACGTACTAGGCGGCAGTATGAGTTCAAGGCTTTTTCAGGAAGTCAGAGAAAAACAGGGGTTAGCATATGCTGTATTTTCCTATCATGCATCATTTCAGGATAGTGGTATGCTGACAATTTATGCTGGAACAGGCAATGATCAATTACCGCAATTGCAAGATACAATAAATCAAACTGTAGAGCAGCTTACAAAAAGTGGCTTAACTGACAAAGAACTTAAGAATAGTAAAGAACAGTTAAAAGGGAACCTCATGCTAAGCTTAGAGAGTACCAGCAGTCGTATGAGTCGCAATGGAAGGAACGAATTACTCTTAAACAGGCATCGATCTTTAGATGATATGATTCAGGAGATTGATGCAGTGAATCATGAAAAAATACAGAATGTAATTAAGACGATATTTGAAAAATCTCCATCTAGTGCTTTAATTGCACCTAAAACGACTTCCTGATCATAGATTATCTAAAATGGCATATATATACTAATAGCTAGACAATCATGGGGGCGATGATATGCGCTATAAGGATATTAGCGGTAAGGAAATTGTTAATGTCAACCATGGATCACGGTTGGGTATATTAGGTCAAACAGATCTTGAAATCAACGAAAGAACAGGTCAAATTGAATCGTTTGTTATTCCAAATTATAAATGGTTTGGACTAAAAAAAGAAGGCGAAGAGACAAAAATCAGATGGAGCTCAATTAAAAAAATTGGCGAAGATATGATCATGATTGAAATCGATTAAAGAGTAACCACGAGGAAGGCTAGTGTCATTTTTATGATACTGGCCTTTTTTTTGTTTCATCTAATCACTAACCCATGATATGCACATAAGCTATAAGGAAATGAATTTAGTGAAAGTATGTCTGGAGGGGTTTTTAAACGATGAGTCAATTGATCGCTGTTATAGGCGGAGATGCACGTTACCTGGAATTAATACGACAATTGCAGACACTGCCTGATACTACCATCTTTTTAGTTGGATTCGATAAGTTAGAACAGGGGTTCACAGGGTTGAAACAGGTGGATTTTGGTGAATTGGAGCAGGAAAAGTTAGATGCAGTTATTCTGCCAATTACTGGAACAAATAGTGAAGGGTATGTGGAGACAGTATTTTCCGATCAGGAAATCCAATTAACAAAACAGTGGTTTGCTAAATTAAAAGAATCATCAATTGTGTTTACTGGTATAACAAACGACTTTTTAACATCTGTTACCGATCAGCTTCATGTTTCCCTAATACCATTATTTAACAGGGATGATGTGGCCATCTACAACTCGATTCCAACTGCAGAAGGTACAATTATGATGGCAATAGAGCATACAGACTACACAATACACTCGTCACGTGTAATCGTTGTAGGGTTTGGCAGAGTTGGCAATACAGTAGCAAATAAATTCTCGGCTCTTGGAGCGAAGGTTTCTGTGTGTGCCAGAAGTATAATGGATTTAGCCAGAATAACCGAGATGGGGCATATAGCTATCCCATTTGATAAGTTACATGAGCATACAAGTAATTGCGACTTATTAATTAATACAATCCCGGCGAAAGTAGTTAAAAAAGAATCGATTCAACAGCTTCCGTCACATGCATTTATTATTGATCTTGCTTCAAAGCCTGGTGGTACTGATTTTGATTATGCAGACCAGCGTGGTATTAAGGCGATATTAGCCAGAAGCCTGCCGGGTATAGTTGCACCGAAAACTGCAGGCAAAATTCTGGCTGATGTTATCAAGCAATTTTTAACTAATGAGGAGGAACGTATATAATGTCATTAGAGGGAAAAAGAATTGGATTTGGAGTTACTGCCTCACACTGTACGTATGATAAGGTGTTTCCCCAACTAGAGCGTCTGGTTGAAGCTGGAGCAGATGTAATACCAATTGTAACGTATACTGTCAGAACCACAGACACCAAGTTTGGCAAAGCAGAGGATCATGTTAGGAAAATAGAATCTATTACAGGTAAAAGTGTAATCACAACAATGCCTGAGGCGGAACCCTTGGGACCGAAATTACCTCTGGATTGTATGGTGATTGCTCCACTAACCGGAAATTCATTAAGCAAGATGGCAAATGCCTTAACTGACTCCCCGGTATTAATGGCTGCAAAAGCAACAATGCGTAATCAGAGTCCAGTGGTACTTGGAATAGCGACTAATGATGCTCTTGGGCTAAATGGGGTAAATTTAATGCGATTAATGGCCAGTAAATTTATTTATTTTATTCCTTATGGCCAGGACGATCCAGTTAAAAAACCGAATTCATTGGTTGCAGACATGGATTATTTACTTGATACGGTTGAACATGCGATGCAGCATAAACAACTTCAACCTGTAATTATACCTCATGAGTATGATAATATGGTAAAATAAATATAATCTTATTATAGTGAGGTGTCATTACAATGACAAGGAAAACAGCATATAATATTGCAGTAGTAGGTGCAACTGGTGCAGTCGGCCAAAAAATCACTCAAATACTTGAGCAAAAGAATTTTCCAATAAATGAGCTGAAGCTTTTATCATCAAAGCGGTCAGCAGGCACAAAGGTATTGTTTAAAAATAAGGAAATAACAGTAGAAGAAGCTACACCAGACAGTTTTGCTGGCGTAGACATTGCTTTATTTTCAGCTGGCGGTTCTGTCTCTAAACAACTAGCACCAGAGGCAGTAAAACATGGAGCAGTAGTAGTTGATAATACAAGTGCGTACAGAATGGATAATGAAGTTCCTCTAGTAGTACCTGAAGTAAATGAAGAAGATATTCAATCACATAAAGGAATTATTGCAAATCCAAACTGTTCAACTATTCAAATGGTGGCTGCCTTAAAACCAATTCAGGAAGCATTCGGCATATCTCGAGTAATTGTCTCAACATATCAGGCGGTTTCCGGAGCCGGCAATGAGGCATGTAATGAATTGGAAAATCAGACAAAACAATATTTAAATAAAGAAGATATGACAGCTGAGCTATTACCTGTAAAGGGTGATGAAAAGCATTATCCAATTGCATTTAATGCACTTCCGCAAATAGATGTATTTCAGGAAAATGGTTATACATTTGAAGAAATGAAAATGATTAATGAAACCAAGAAGATTATGCATGCACCAAATTTACCTGTAGCAGCAACATGTGTTCGGCTTCCTCTTTTTACATCACATGCTGAAAGTGTTTATGTCGATGTTGAAAAAGAAGGTTTAACAGTAGAAGATATTTGGAACGTACTAAGGGATGCAGAAGGGGTTATTCTTGAAGATGACCCAAGTACACAAACATATCCAACCCCATTAAGTGCGTCAAACAGAGAAGAAGTATTTGTAGGCCGTGTCCGGAGAGATTTGGATAATAATAAAGGATTCCATTTATGGGTTGTATCGGATAACCTTGTAAAAGGTGCTGCATGGAACACGATTCAAATTGCTGATCGGTTGATAAAAAATAACTGGCTATAATTTAGAGGTGAAATAATGCAGGTATTAGTACAAAAATTTGGTGGTACTTCGGTACAAACCGAAGAAAATAGAAATCATGTCATAAAACATATTAAAAACGCTCTAATTAAAAATTATAAAATAGTTGTTGTTGTATCTGCATTGGGACGAAAACCCGATCCATATGCTACAGATACATTACTAGATTTAATAGGTTTTCCTTCAAACCATAATTCAGATAGGGAACTTGATTTATTAATGTCCTGTGGTGAAACGATTGCTTCTGTTGTTCTGTCAAATGAACTTCAAAAAAATCATATAAGTGCTTCAGCTTTAACTGGAGCACAAGCCGGATTTATTACGAACGAAGATCATAACAGAGCAAAGATTAAAGAGGTAAGAACAGAGCGAATCCTTAAGGAATTTGAACAGCATGATGTAGTAGTTGTAGCTGGGTTTCAAGGACAAACATCTACTGGTGAAATAACGACTATTGGCCGAGGTGGCAGTGATACAACAGCTGCTGCCTTAGGTGCCGCACTGCAAGCGGACAGTATTGAAATTTTCACCGATGTTAACGGAGTTATGACTGCCGATCCTCGAGTTGTTTCTTCGGCTCGACCCCTGGATATCGTTACGTATACTGAAATATGTAATTTAGCATATCAGGGAGCAAAAGTTATTCACCCGCGTGCTGTTGAAATTGCGATGCAGTCAAAGATTCCAATGCGTGTAAGATCGACTTACTTACAGGAAGAAGGAACGTTGGTTACTGCATCCAGAGTGCAGGAATTAGACAGAGATATACCAGACCGGTTAATTACTGGAATTGCTCATATTTCGTCTATAAGCCAAATTAAAGTACAAACTAAAGAAGAGGCACATCGGTTACAGTCTGAAGTATTTAAAGCAATGGCTGAGGCTGGAATCTCAGTTGATTTTATTAATATTTCGCCAACAGGGGTAATATATACAGTTCCAAATGCACATACAGAAAAAGCTGTGCATATCTTGGAGACATTAGGTTTTCAGCCTGAAATAACAGAGAATTGTGCAAAGGTGTCCGCAGTTGGCGCTGGTATGACAGGGGTTCCTGGCGTTGCTTCAAGAATAGTTCAGTCATTGACGAATGCCGGTGTACAAATATTACAATCAGCAGACAGTCACACAACTATTTGGGTTCTTATTCACGAAAAAGATTTAAATATTGCTGTTAATGCATTACATGATGCTTTTGAACTAAGCGGTGTTAATGCGGTATAAGGTATAAAAAGAGGTAGGTGTACTAACATGAAGTTTGGCAAAGTTTTAACAGCAATGGTAACACCACTTGATAATAGTGGAAACGTTGATTTCGATCAGACTACAAAATTGATTGAATATTTATTGGAGAATGGCAGTGAAGGTCTGGTTATAGCAGGTACGACTGGAGAATCGCCAACATTAACAGCAGAAGAGAAGGTATCTCTCTTTAAGCATGTTGTAGAGAAAGTAAATAAACGAGTCCCTGTTATAGCAGGTGCAGGCAGTAATAACACAGCGTCAGCGGTCATGCTAACAAAAGAAGCGGAAGCGGTTGGAGTAGACGCTATAATGCTTGTTACACCATATTATAATAAACCAAATCAACAAGGGCTTTACGAGCATTTTGCTGCAATTGCAAAAGAAACAGAACTACCAGTTATGATGTATAATATACCTGGTCGTTCTGTTATAAAAATGAGTGCTGATACGATCATTCGTTTGAGTGAAATAGAAAATATTGTGTCAGTAAAAGAAGCTAGTGGTGATCTTGATTTGACATCAAATGTTATTGAAGGGACACCTGATAACTTCAGTGTATATTGTGGGGAAGACGCAATAACATTGCCTATGCTTGCAATTGGAGCAGATGGCGTTGTCTCGGTTGCTTCCCACGTCATCGGAAATGAAATGCAAAGTATGGTTACTGCATATCAATCAGGTGATGTAGAGAACGCTGCATCATTACATCGTAAATTATTACCGATTATGAACGGATTATTTGCAGCACCATCGCCAACACCTGTAAAAGCAGCTTTAAAAATGAAAGGGATTGATGTTGGTGGTGTTCGTTTACCTTTAGTACCACTTACAGAAGAAGAAGAAAATACGTTAAAAAAATTAGTTCACTACTAAAAATATCGGCAGCTATGCCGATATTTTTTTATTGTTTGTATTATAACCTTCCTCTTCGTTCATACTAACTTTATACGTATTGAACATAGAAAAAGGGAGTGTCTTGACATGGAAAAAGAACCATCTAAAAAGGATGATCAGAATCAAGGAGATCAATCAAATCCATCATCATTAGTACAAAAAATTCAACAGTTAGGTCAATCTAATGTCCCGCAAGCACCAGACTCCAATGTTCATGTTTTATCTATCATCGGTCAGGTTGAAGGACATGTACAATTGCCTCCACAAAATAAAACAACAAAATATGAACACTTATTACCCCAACTTATTGCAATTGAACAAAACCCTAAAATTGAAGGGCTTGTTGTGTTATTAAACACAGTTGGTGGTGATGTGGAAGCAGGTCTTGCACTGTCAGAAATGATTGCATCGATTTCCAAGCCCACAGTGTCTATTGTATTAGGTGGAGGCCATTCGATAGGTGTACCAATTGCAGTTGCCACAGATTATTCATTTGTCGTACCCACTGCAACAATGACTATTCATCCAATTCGGTTAACCGGATTAGTGATTGGTGTACCTCAGACGTTTGAATATATGGATAAAATGCAGGATCGAGTTATAAACTTTGTTACCCAGCATTCTAATATTAAAGAAGAAAAATTTAAGGAGTTAATGTTTGCTAAAGGTAACCTGACAAGGGATATCGGAACAAATGTTATAGGGGATGATGCTGTTGAATATGGACTGATAGATGCAGTAGGAGGAGTAAATGAAGCCATGAAAAAAGTAAATGAAATGATTAATAATAATAAACAATCGGAAGATCAGGTGATTCAATAATGTTATATACACCTTTATCTGAAACAGATATTTTTCCATCTTCCGAAAAGGATTTCTCCAATCGTCATTGTGTATCCTATCAAGGAAAAGAGTTATTTGTAGAACAGGTAGAAGATGGAAGTTATCAATTATTACAATTATTATCTACGGACCCTCAGGACTTTATGAATAGTGACTACAACCCTGGAACTATTTTACGGTAATCTGTAAGCTATCAGAAAAAATCTGTGCTATAATGGAATTAATTAACCCTTGCCTAACAAACGGCAGGGGTTTGCTATTCAATTGTTTTGACTGACTGCTAGATGTAATAGAGGTGATAACTTTGGCAAAGAAAAAGAGAAGAAAAAAGAAAAATCAGTTAAAGAAACAAGTGAAATATGAATTATTAGGATTACTCTTTATATTTCTAGCTATATTTGGAAGCGGAGCTAGTGCTATTAGTGATGGAGCAATTCCGGGTGGCCTTGAATATATTTTTCGTTTCTTTCTGGGGATCTGGTATTTTATAGCTTCAATCTTCTTATTAATTACTGGAATAATACTGATGGTTAAAAGACGCTATCCGAATTTCACGAATAAAAAATTGATAGGATTTTATATTATTTTTGTTGGTGTGTTACTCATCACGCACATTCAGACATATGAAAGGTTGCTAATGGTTTCAGAGGATACGTCAATTATTAAGTCAACATGGACCAATTTCTTTGCTTACATAGATGGGAGTATTTCTTCCACGCAAACAGGTGGTGGGATGACTGGAGCAATTCTTTTTGCGTTTTGTTATTTCTTATTTTCATCCGTAGGTGCAAAGATTGTTGCATTATTTTCAATCATTGTTGGTTTTATTTTTATCACAGAATTTTCGTTTGGCGACTTCTTTTCTAAACGGATGAAACAAATATCTGAAACTATTAAATCTATTAAAGGCAAATGGAAGGAATCACGTGTTAATAAGCAAATTGATAGTGGTGAGGAAATCTATGAAATGAATCCTGTTCTCGAAACGGATACTAGTAAAGATGAACCAGTGATTGAGGATTTTACTGATATTGCATATTCTTTTGATCCAAATGAATCAACTAAACCTGTCGTTGATGAGGGGGAGGTTGAATCCGACGAGGGTAATAAGGATACAGAGAATGAAAACCCGTTACCAATGACAGAAACTGAAAATTATGAGTATATATTACCTTCACCAAATTTGTTAGTCGAGCCATCACAAAATTCACAGCAGCACGAAAAGTCACATATTCAGGCTACTGTTAAGAAACTGGAACGGACTTTTAATAGTTTTGGTGTGAAAGCAAGGGTTACTAAGGTGCATGTAGGCCCTGCTGTTACGAAATATGAAGTATACCCTGATGCAGGTGTAAAGGTTAGTAAGATTGTTAACCTGCATGATGATCTTGCATTGGCATTAGCAGCTAAAGATATTCGGATAGAGGCGCCGATACCAGGAAAGTCAGCTGTAGGAATTGAAGTTCCTAACCAGGAAATAGCAATGGTTTCATTAAGAGAAGTGCTGGATAGTACACTGAACAATAAAACATCGAAACTATTATTTGCACTAGGCAGAGACATTTCAGGGGAATCGGTTATGGCTGAATTAAATAAAATGCCTCACTTGCTTATCGCAGGTGCAACAGGAAGTGGTAAGAGTGTTTGTGTAAATGGAATCATTACGACAATTTTAATGCGTGCAAAACCGCATGAAGTAAAAATGATGATGATTGACCCTAAGAAAGTGGAACTTAATGTCTATAATGGGATCCCGCATTTACTAGCCCCTGTTGTTACAGACCCTAAAAAGGCGTCCCGGGCACTGAAAAAAGTGGTTGCTGAAATGGAAAGAAGGTATGAATTATTTTCTGATACGGGGACACGTAACATTGAGGGCTATAATGAATATATTCGCAAATACAATCAGACATCAGAAGAAAAGCAGCCTAATCTACCATATATTGTCGTATTAGTGGACGAGCTCGCAGATCTAATGATGGTCGCATCAAACGATGTAGAGGATGCCATTACCAGGTTAGCACAGATGGCAAGAGCAGCAGGTATTCACCTCATATTAGCCACTCAACGCCCATCAGTTGATGTTATTACTGGGGTTATCAAAGCCAACATTCCATCAAGAATTGCCTTCAGTGTGTCATCACAAACTGACTCACGTACAATTCTGGACTCGGGTGGTGCTGAGAAACTTTTGGGCCGTGGTGACATGCTGTTCATGCCCGTAGGATCCTCGAGACCAACCAGAGTTCAAGGTGCCTTTTTATCTGATGAAGAGGTTGAACGAATTGTTGATCACAGTATTGAACAGCAGAAGGCAAAATATCAGGAAGAGATGATACCGGAGGAAACTAGTGAAGTAACATCGGATGTTGATGATGACTTATATGACGATGCTGTAACACTTATAACAGAAATGCAGAGTGCTAGTGTCTCAATGCTTCAACGCAGATTCCGAATTGGCTATACACGGGCCGCGCGATTAATTGATGCGATGGAAGACAGGGGCATAGTTGGTCCTTATGAAGGCAGCAAACCACGAACTGTACTAGTTTCACAAACCGAGGAAAGGTCTTCATAATAACCTGTAACGGACAGTTATCCTAATGATTTAGGAAAAAACTGTCCGTTCAATTTGCCATTAATAACCTTCGACTTTCGAACTATTTTTTTAATAATTTTTTTATGTAAATTTTCCTATATCTATTTATTTATTTTTCTAAAAGTGTTATATTTATGTCGAATACAAGAGTCATACGTCAGATGTCAGATCTCTTTTAGTTGAATATTGAAGATTGGAGGGTTGTCATGTCGATTAAGATAGATTCACGGCAGTTATACTTGCGAGTTATCGATGAAATAAAGCGGGATATTGAAAGCGGTACCTATAAAACGAAGCAGAAACTCCCATCTGAATTTCAGTTATCAAAATTATTAGGAGTCTCACGAGCCACATTAAGAGAGGCATTACGTGTGTTGGAAGAAGAAAATATAGTGACCCGGCGTCATGGGGTAGGGACGTTTGTAAATCCAAAACCAATCTTTTCTTCAGGAATTGAGCAGCTTAATAGTGTTACATATATGATTGAACAATCCGGAAAGACGCCAGGTTCTCAATTTCTATCGACAGAATTACTTGAGCCGACTGAAGACGAGCGACTAAAATTTTCACCAAAAGAAATTGGTTCACTTGTGAAAATTGAGCGTGTTCGAACAGCGGATAATGATCCCGTCGTTTTTTGTATTGATAAAGTACCAGAAGGATTAGTGCCAATCGATTTAATTAACAAAAAAGATTCGTTGTTTAAACTTATGGAGAGTTATTCAGGCAAAAGAATCTCGTATGCAGTAACATATATTGAACCTGTAAGCTACCATGACCGAATATACGAAATCCTTAAGTGTAACCCTGAACAATCACTTCTTTTGTTAAAGCAAATGCATTATACCGATGAAGATGAACCGGTCTTATATTCGGCTAATTACTTTCGGTCTGATTTATTCAGTTTTCACGTTTTAAGAAAACGTTTGTAAGGGGTTTCATGTGTATTCTAGTTAGGGAGGTGGTTGAAGGATAGTACTTTATACTATTTTTACTTTAGCAGTTAATTGAGTATAAATACTTTCTTGCTGCATTAGTGAGACTAAACTTTTAACATTTAACCAAAATTAGGGGGTTTTTATTTTGAAAAATCGTAAATTTATTTTATTAGCTGCAATGTTACTAACGATTGGTATGATTCTTGCTGCATGTGGTGGCGGATCTGACGAGGAAAATACGGAAAGTGATAGCGGCTCTAATGGTGGAGATGATTCAGCAAGTGAGGAAACAACTGACTTTTCCGCTGCAATGGTAACAGACGTCGGTGGTGTCGATGATAAATCATTTAACCAATCAGCGTGGGAAGGTTTACAAGCATGGGGAGACGAGCATGGACTATCAAAAGGTGAAGGATTTGACTATGCACAATCAAACGATAAAGCTGATTACATGCCAAACCTCACACGTCTTGTAAAAGCAGATTATAATTTGATCTTTGGAATTGGTTTTAAACTAAAAGATGGTATTAAAAAAGTAGCAGGTCAATATCCAGATACAAAATTTGCAATTGTTGATGACGTTGTAGAAGAGCCAAATGTTGCTAGTCTGACATTTAAAGAACATCAAGGGTCATTCCTGGTTGGTGTTGCTGCTGCCAAAAAGACAAAAACAAATAAAGTAGGATTTGTTGGTGGAGTTGATTCCCCATTAATTAATAAATTTGAATCTGGTTTCAGAGCAGGTGTTAAATCAGTAAACGCTGATATCGAGGTTGAAGTTCAATATGCAGAATCATTCGCTGCTGCTGACAAAGGTAAATTAATTGCTTCAAATATGTATAATAACGATATTGATGTTATTTATCATGCGTCAGGTGCTACAGGTAATGGTGTATTTGCACAAGCTAAAGACATTAAGCAGAACAATCCTGAACGTGAAATCTGGGTAATTGGTGTTGACCGTGACCAATATGAAGAAGGACAAATTGGTGATCATAATGTAACCCTTACTTCAATGGTTAAACGTGTGGATATCGCAGTCCAGGACATTTCTAACCAGGCAATGAACGGTGAATTTCCAGGCGGGGAAAATGTGCAGTACGGATTGGAAGATGGCGGCGTTAGTGCAGCCAAAACAAATGAAGAAGCATTAACTGAGGATATTGTTTCAGCTATTGAAGATTGGAAAGAAAAAATCGTAAATGGCGAAGTGGAAGTTCCTCAAACACGTGAAGAAACTGAAAAATTCATTAAATCTTTATAATTGGATGCTTAAAAAGGCTGGATAAACCAGCCTTTTTCATCCTTACATTTTATTTCGAAAGTCCTCAAATGAAGAGATATTCTTCCAGCCCTTTTCATTTGGTGATATTTCAATATAATAAATAACGTTACAGCTTTATAAAGGAGTGAAATCATTTGGATTATGTTATTGAAATGCTTAATATACGGAAGGAATTCCCTGGTGTTGTCGCAAATGATGACATAACAATACAGGTTAAGAAACAGGAAATACATGCATTGTTAGGGGAAAATGGTGCTGGAAAATCTACATTAATGAATGTTTTATTTGGATTGTACCAGCCAGAAAAGGGTGAAATACGTGTTGACGGTAAGAAAGTGAACATTACTGACCCTAATATTGCCAATGAACTTGGAATTGGTATGGTGCATCAGCACTTTATGTTAGTTGATACATATACAGTAACAGAAAACATAATACTGGGCAGTGAGCCAACAAGTAGTGGGAAAATTAACCTGAAGCAGGCAGAACAAGAAATAAAGGAGCTTTCTGACCGGTATGGACTTAATGTAGACCCAACTGCCAAAATTCGTGATATTTCAGTTGGTATGCAGCAGCGTGTGGAAATTTTAAAAACACTGTATCGTGGAGCTAATGTTCTAATTTTAGATGAACCAACAGCGGTTTTAACACCACAGGAAATTAAAGAGCTTATTGAAATTATGAACTCATTAATTAGAGAAGGAAAATCTATAATACTGATAACACATAAACTAAAAGAAATTATGCAGGTTTGTGATCGTTGTACAGTTATTCGAAAAGGAAAAGGAATTGATACCGTTAATGTAGGTGATACAAACGTTACTGAACTAGCATCCCTTATGGTGGGAAGAGAAATCAGCTTTAAGACTGATAAAGAAGAAGCAAACCCGAAAGAAAACGTTTTGAGCATTTCAAATCTATATGTTGAGGATGCCCGTAAAGTTAACCTTGTTAAAGGTTTGAACCTTGATGTTCGTGCAGGAGAGATCGTTGGTATAGCTGGTGTTGACGGAAATGGACAAACCGAATTGATTGAGGCAATTACTGGTTTGAGAAAAGCACAGTCTGGGTCAATTACTATCAACAAAAAAAACATAATGAATCTTAAACCACGAAAAGTAACAGAAAGTGGTATTGGCCATATACCTCAGGATCGTCAAAAATACGGTTTGGTATTGGACTTTCCAATTGGTGAAAATATGGTGTTGCAAACGTATTATCAAAAACCATACTCCAAAAATAAAATACTGAATTTTAAAGAGATTAGTAAAAAGGCTAAGGGTTTAATCGACGAATATGATGTACGAACGCCGAGTGAGTTCACCAAAGCTAGAGCACTTTCCGGGGGAAATCAGCAGAAGGCTATCATTGCCCGTGAAGTTGACCGATCACCTGATTTATTAATTGCTGCACAACCTACTAGAGGTCTTGATGTTGGAGCAATTGAATTTATTCATAAGAAATTAATTGAGGAACGTGATAAAGGAAAAGCTGTACTTTTAGTTTCTTTTGAGCTTGATGAAATATCTGATGTGAGCGATCGGATTGCTGTTATGTTTGATGGTCAAATTGTTGCAAACGTTAAACCTGCAGAAACGAATGAACAAGAACTTGGGTTACTAATGGCGGGTAGTAACAAAGACGAGGCAGGTGAAACCAATGATATCGAATAGATTATTTAATATATTAATACCGGTAATTTCTGTTTTACTCGGTTTGATTGCTGGAGCAATTATTATGTTGGTTTCTGGTTACAATCCAATTGCAGGATATAGTGCCTTATGGGCTGGTGCTTTTGGTGATCTATATTATATGGGTGAAACAGTAAGGCAGGTAACCCCATATATTTTAACTGGACTGGCAGTAGCATTCGCCTTTCGTACGGGATTATTTAATATTGGTGCTGAAGGACAGGTTATTGTAGGGTGGCTTGCAGCAGTCTGGGTTGGTTTGGCTATTGATGCTCCAATGATTATCCATTTGCCACTGGCAGTATTAGCTGCCGCAGCTGCAGGGGCACTTTGGGGCTTTGTTCCAGGTATTTTAAAGGCAAAGCTTGGTGTACATGAAGTTATCGTTACGATTATGATGAACTATATCGCATTATACGTTACAAACGAAGTCATAAGAAGTATTTTAACGGATAATTTGAGTTCCACTGAAAATATTCCGGCGTCAGCATCGCTCGCATCAGAATGGCTTCAGGCTTTAACTTTTTTTTCCAGGATGCATTATGGAATATTAATTGCCCTTTTTGCGGCAATCGTAATGTGGTTTATTATTCAACGAACATCAGTGGGCTATGAACTGAAATCTGTTGGATTTAACCAGCATGCTTCGAAATACGCTGGTATGAATGTAAGTAAAAATATTGTTCTTTCTATGGTAATTGCTGGAGCTTTTGCAGGTTTGGCAGGAGCTATGGAGGGGTTAGGTACATATGGATCCATTTCTGTTATGTCCGGTTTTACTAATCTTGGTTTCGATGGTATAGCTGTCGCATTATTAGGTGCGAATACCGCTATTGGTGTTGTTTTTGCCGCCATATTGTTCGGTGCATTGAAGGTCGGGGCAATAAATATGCCGACCGCTTCTGGTGTTCCTACAGAACTTGTTGATATTATAATTGCATTAATCATCTTCTTTGTAGCATCAAGTTATATTATTAGATGGGCAATACTTCGCTTTAAAAAGGAGGAGAAATAAATGGGGCTTGTAGATCTGTTACAATCAATTATTCCGCCCGCACTTTTCTTTTCAGCGCCTCTGATATTTACGGCATTAGGTGGAGTATTCAGTGAACGTTCAGGTGTTGTTAATATTGGGTTAGAAGGTTTAATGGTTATGGGTGCATTCGTCGGTATTGTATTTAATTTGACATTTGCTGATGTGCTAGGCCCATGGACACCATGGGTTTCAATATTAGTTGCTATGGTTGTGTCTGCTATTTTTGCAATAATCCACGCCGTTGCATCTGTTTCATTTAGGGCTGATCAAGTTGTAAGTGGTGTAGCAATTAACTTTTTAGCGTTAGGATTAGGTGTCTTCTTAACGAAACAATGGTATGGAAAAGGCCAAACGGATATGGTGACAGAACCTTTCTATACAAATGATATAGCGTTTCTAAGTGATATACCCGTACTAGGACCAATCTTTTTTCAAGATATTTACCTTACCTCATATATTGCAATAGCATTAGCGTTTGTAGCCTGGTACATTTTATATAAAACACCATTTGGTCTCCGTTTGCGTGCTGTTGGGGAACATCCAATGGCAGCTGACACAAATGGAATAAACGTTTATAAAATGCGCTATATTGCGGTTATTCTTTCTGGTGCATTTGGTGGATTGGGTGGCTCCGTCTTCGCATTAACAATCGCATTAAACTTTTCGCATGCGACAATTGTTGGTCAAGGGTTTATGTCTTTGGCAGCTGTTATATTCGGAAAATGGCATCCGCTTGGTGCAATGGGTGCAGCTTTATTCTTTGGTTTTGCACAGAGTCTAAGTGTTATAAGTGCAGGAATTCCACTGCTGGAAGATGTTCCACAAGTACTATTGTTGATTGCACCATACGTATTAACAATTTTAGCACTTGCTGGCTTTATTGGCCGGGCAGAAGCGCCAAAAGCAAATGGAGTACCATACATTAAAGGAAGCAGATAAATAGTGAAAAACCTGGGTTGTTATTATTATATTAATAGCAACCCAGGTTTTTTTGCTATAAAATAACAATTATAGGAGCACACTAAGAGCAGAGTAATTTTCAAACAAATACATAACCCAGGAGGGTCACGAATGGATACAATGGTTGAAGATGTGACACATGAAAATGGTGTAAATCTGCATGTTGTCCCAAGTAAAAAATTTAAGACAGTGACGATTACAGCTAAGCTTAAAGCTCCATTGTCAAGGGAGACAATAACAAAACGTGCTTTACTTCCATATGTTTTACAACAAGGAACGAAATCCTTTCCAAGCAGGAGTGACATACAGTCAAAACTTGACAGCTTATATGGTGCAGTCCTTTCGATGGGGGGAGGAAAAAAAGGAAACAATCATATTCTTAGTATTCGCATGGAAGTGGCGAATCAGAAGTTTATTAAGGATGAATCCGCTATTTTAGATGAGGCAATGGCACTATTAAATGAAGTTATCTTTCACCCAAATAGTGAGAATGAAGCTTTTAAGCAATCAATCATAGATAGGGAGAAAGATACATTAAAACAGAAAATGAGTGCTATTATTGATGATAAAATGAGTTATGCCAACATGAAGCTAGTTGATGAAATGTGTGATGATGAGCTCTATAAACTGCATGTTCATGGCTATGAGGAAGACCTGGAATCAATTACTGCTGAAAACCTTTTTGCATATCATCAAAAAGTATTGCAGGAGGATCAGCTGGATATTTATGTACTAGGTGATTTTGATTCTGCAACAGTAAAAGAAAAAATACGTTCAACATTCCATCACAATGAAAATCGAGTTGCACCTAATAACAAGGAAGAACCGATTAAAGAATTAAAGAAGCAGCCAAATGTTGTCATTGAAAAACAGGATATTCAGCAAGCGAAGCTTCATTTTGGCTATCGAACACACAGTACTTATCAGGACGATGATTATTTTGCACTGCAAGTATTCAATGGTTTGTTTGGTGGGTTTCCCAGTTCCAAACTATTTATCAATGTCAGGGAAAAAAACAGCCTTGCTTATTATGCAGCATCCAGATTTGAAAGTCATAAAGGGTTATTATTTGTGTTTAGCGGTATAGCTCCAAATGATTACGAAAAAGCAAGAGAAATTATTGAACTGCAGATGGATGCAATGAAAAAGGGTGATTTTTCAGCAGAAGAGCTGGATAATACCAAGGAACTAATCAATAATCAGCTACTTGAAACCATGGATAGCGCACCAGGTATTATTGAGTTACTGTACCAGCAGGTTGTTTCCGGGACAGAAAGACCACCGCAAACACTAATTGAGGGTGTTAAACAGGTGACAACAGAAGATGTAATTGAAGTAGCAAATAAAATTGAACTGGATACGATATACTTATTAACTGGTAAAGGAGGCGAATCGGATGAATAAGTTAGCATATGAAAATATTGATGAAACAATCTATACAAACCAATTGAAAAATGGATTAACTGTCTTATTACTTCCAAAACCTGAAATGTCAAAAACGTATGGTGTCTTCTCCACTAACTATGGATCGATTGATCAAACATTTGTGCCGATTAATGGTAGTGATGAAATTACAGTTCCCGAAGGTGTCGCCCACTTTCTGGAACATAAGATGTTTGAAAAAGAAGATCGGGATGTATTCGCAGATTTCAGTAAACAAGGTGCATCACCAAATGCCTATACATCATTTACAAAGACTGCATACTTATTTGCCGCTACTAATTATATTGAAAAAAATGTTGAAACATTACTCAACTTTGTTCAGAAACCTTACTTTTCAGAAGAATCCGTAGAAAAAGAAAAGGGAATTATCGCTCAGGAAATCGAAATGTATAATGACCAGCCTGATTGGCAGTCCTTTACCGGGACACTCAGGAGTATGTTCCATAACCATCCTGTGAAGGTTGATATTGCAGGTACAGTGGACTCCATTAAATCAATTACAAAGGATGATTTATATACGTGCTATAATACATTTTATCATCCTGAGAATATGACACTGTTTATTGCAGGTAATTTTGATGAAGAGAGTATGATGAATTTAATTCAAAGTAATCAGGATTCCAAAGACTTTGCAAAATTGGATACTATTCAACGGAAATTCCCCGAAGAACCAACAGGGGTTGCAATGAAGGAGAATAAGATTGTGATGCCGGTTTCCATTGCAAAATGTACTGTAGGTATTAAAGAATCATCAGGAGAACTAAATAAGCAGGAGTTTTTGGAGAAAGATTTGCTCCAAAGTATGATTATAGACTTTTACTTTTCAAAAAGTGGTCCCTTTTATAAGAAGTTATACGAAGAGAAGCTTATCGATAGCAGTTTCACATTTGAAACAAATTTAGAAAAAAACTTTGGCTATTCTTTTATCGGCAGTAATACGGATAATCCTGACAAATTTGCGGGCAGGGTTCAAGAGCTATTAAAATCAACATACGATGCTACATTTACAACAGAAGAAGTTGATCGTATGAAGAAGAAAAAAATTGGGCAACTATTACGTGCAATGAATTCACTTGAATTTATTGCGAACAAATATATACATTACCATACGATGGGAATCGATTTATTTGAGTTGATACCATCTATTCAATCATTGACGGTAGATCAGTTCAATTCATTTGTGCGGGACTGGATACAGGACGATCGTATAGCTGTTTGTAAAATTGTTAACGAATAGGGGATTATATGGGGAAAAATGTATTACTGATTGGAGCTAGCGGGGATATTGGTGGTGCTATTGCTAAAGCTCTTGCTAGCGAAGGCTACAACCTTTTATTGCATTATCACAAGAATAAGCAAGCAATCGACAGATACCGATTAAATCTTAATGAAGAATCGATATTAACGGAAATTCAGGCAGATCTGAGCATAGAAGCAGAAGTTAGGCAACTGTTAACACAGCTCGTCTTCCCGGTTGATGCCGTTATATTTGCTAGTGGCAAGGCTCATTATGGATTGTTCCAGGATACAGATGAAACCGTTATGGATGAAATGCTTAATTTACATGTAAAAACCCCTTGGCTGATTACAAAGCACTTATTGCCTGCGATGATTCAGAATAAGCAAGGTAAGATTATCTTTATTACTTCTATTTGGGGGAAAATTGGTGCAAGTAATGAAGTAATCTATTCATCACTAAAAGGTGCGCAGAATAGTTTTGTGAAATCGCTGGCCAAAGAGGTCGCCCCCTCAGGGATTTCTGTAAATGCTGTAAGTCCTGGATTTATTGACACAAAAATGAATAACCATTTGCTGCCTGCTGAAAAACAAAGCATAACAAATGATATACCAAACAATCGGGCTGGAACAGCAGATGATGTTGCCAATGCAATTCTATTCTTAATGAATGAAAAATCAAGTTATATTCAAGGAGAAATAATTAATGTAACTGGTGGCTGGTAATCCTAATTAGTTATGTATAAACTTGCTAAAAAATCAAATACTAATCATGTAAAAAATTGAAGGAGGCAGATTTGTATGTCCGTTCTGGATAATTTTGAATCATGGAAAGGTTTTTTAGCGAATAAACTGGAACAAGCAGAGTCGCAGGGTATGAGTCAGCAGGCCGTATCGAATATGGCATACGAAGTTGGTGATTACTTAGCTAAAGGTACTGAGGCTAAGAATAATGAAGAGGCAGTGCTGAGAGAACTTTGGAATGCAGCGGATACGGATGAAAGACATGCATTAGCTAATACAATGGTAAAACTCGTACAGAATCAAGGAAATACAAATTAATATTATTTATATAAATAGAGAAGCTGTTGACTAATAAATGCAGCTTCTTTATTTTTCCCTCACCTTTCGAATCTATAGAATAAGCTCAAACAGCTATCTTGATAATCTCAGAACGTTTTTAATTGTTGCCTTGGCAGTAAAGAAAGTAGTAAATCCTTTCTTACTGCATAAGTGCAACTAAGGCTTATCTATATTAAGGCTTGCACTCCAGAGTATAAGGGGTTCTAAGAAAGCAAAATACACTTTCATAAGAAACATTCTGGCGGTGCTTCCCACCGCCACCATCTACCATGAAAACAAATTCAAACCCATATGTGAGTCTAACCTATTGTTCCATTGACAATAATGGAGGATAACAATACAACCAGGCTGGATGCTATTTAGTGGATCTTAAAGAGGATACCCTGTATAAGAAACTGGTTGTGACAGTCTTGAAGAACCATCTAATGTGTGTGTTTGGCAAGTAAAAAGTACACAAAATGGCGGTGAATTTGTACATAACCCCCTACCAGTCTAAATTATCCATTTTATCAATTTATTTACAGTGAATTTCAGGCAAGATCCACTCCTGTTAGAATGGATCAAATCTA
>JBDNGJ010000091.1:0-9185 GCA_041689365.1 Virgibacillus sp. | reverse complement strand
TCAGTGAAAAAACAGGAAAACGTAAAAATGAATGGCAAACTGTAGAAATGAAACTGACTCACTTAGATGTTGCCAATATGGTGGGGTCAACTCGGGAAACAACAAGTGCAGTAATTAGTAAGCTTAAAAAGAAAGGAATAATTAGAAAAGGTGTCCGCCACTTAGCAATACATGTAGATCTGGCGAAAGAAATGCTTAATGACTAATAATAGCCTAAATGCTTCTAATGAAAGCCAGTTAGGGATAGACCATCTATCCCTAACTGGCTTTCCATGTAAAATTTTATAAAAGATTTAACAGAAACTTTAGGAAACACTTTTATCTTGCTTACTATTTTTCAACCCTAGTAAAACTACTAATGCGACGACAATCACATAAAAAATATGTGTGCCTAAACTCATAAGCTGTTCTGGTTGCAGGGCATTCGCGAAGTTTGTACCCATTCCCATCATCAATGGCATCATGACTAAGGGACCTATAATCCAAATAATAATACCATACAGGATTGATAACAAAAACAAATGCATTTTAACAGTCGCAAGAAAACCAAAACCTAAACCAAAAATGACACTGATTATCATGTGTACGATCCACCCTACTGCAAGACTCTTACTTCCTGCCATGGAAGCAATCATTTCAATTTGGCCCATAGACTGCATCATGAAGCCGAATAGGACACCTCCAATAATTCCTCCATAAACACCAAAACGCAATGTTTCCTTTAATGTTCTTTCGTTGTTTCCTGTCATTTTGAATCCACTCCTTTTCTTATGATTACATTCAGATTATAATTAATCACAAGAAAATTCTGTAATATAGAATACAAATAAGTAAGCTTATTTTTCGGCCTCCAAAAACAGGCTTCTACAGATGTGGCATGAGATTCAAGAGAATATTTCTTTATAATAGTTTTGTTCGCTGTTTGGATAAATCTCCAAATCCTGTATTTCACCTCATACATTACTTTTTCTATTTCTATCCACTTAATAACTAGTTGACGATACTCACCTAAAAACTTTACTTTAGCACCCTTTCACACAACGCGGGATAAACATATCAAAGGTTTGGACTACCCAGGGTGACCTCTTTCCCCTCGTGGTCCCCCATATTTCTTTCCTCATTTCCTGAGAAATTATTTTTCAATTTTATCTATAAAAAACATTTTAATTGCTGAGGCGACTTGTAGAACAAAAACTAATAGAACAGCAGATCCACCTAAAGCAGCTAAATATTTAACACCGTCCACGCCTTGTACTCCTCCAGCGAAGGCAACCATGACATATGCGATAATTGCTATAGAAACAGCCCATACAAGCATTTTCCACTTTGCTGGTTCTTCATCAAAACGTATGTTAGCCGTAGATAATGTTGCTATCGCCCGAACCATTGAATCTGCTGCTGTGGCAAATGATAGAATTAATGCAATCATTACCATAGGAATTATTATCATAGCTAAAGGCAAGTTAGCTAAAAATGTCCATAAACCAGCAACTGCTCCACTTTCTTTAATAGTTGAAACTAGATCTACAGTGCCATTCTGCTGCCAGTGTAAAGCAGTTCCCCCGAAAACCCCAAACCAAAAAATGCTAAACACTGCTGGTAAAATCCAATTTACCAACATAAATTGACGAATTGTTCGACCATACGAAATAATAGCAAGGAAAATTCCCATTAAAGGTGCATAAGCAATCCAGATAGCCCAGTCGTATAATGTCCACCACATGACAAGAGCTTCCCCTCCGATAATGCTGGAATCAAGACCCCATACCCAGAAATTCTGCAGCCAATATCCAAAACCTGCAGTAGTTGATTGTAGGATATATAAGGTAGGGCCGATGACAATCAATAGAACAAGCAGAATGTAAAAGACATTCGCATTGAAACCTGCCATTTTACGAATTCCTTTGTCCAAACCCTTTAGGGCAGAAATTGTAAACAATCCTGTAATAATTAAGGCCAATACCAACCAAACCATAGGTCCCTGTTTAATACCATAAGTAGTTTCAATTCCTGTCCCAATCAAGGCCAACCCTGCTCCTAGAGAAGAAGCTAATCCAAGTGCAATCGCTAAAACAGCGAGTGTGTCAATAATACTTGGCCACATTCCCTTTGTTACTTTATTTCCAAATAACGGAGTAAGGGTTCCTGAAACGGATAATGATTGTCTCCTATTAAAGTACATATATGCAACGACCAAACCACTTAACGAATACATAGCATAAGGGATAAACGTCCAATTATATAAAGAACGTCCCATTGCAAAAATTGCAGCCATTGAAGTTCCTGGATCAACCCCTGTTTGCGCCATCTCTCCATAGATATTACCGAAATAAATAATAGGCTCATTTACCCCGTAAGTAATAACCCCGGTTGCAATTCCACCCGTTAGGGCCATCGCGAACCAAGAAGCAAAGGGGTATTTAGGTTTTGCATCGGAGCCACCCAAACGAACATTTCCAAGTTTAGAAAAAGTAATAATGCCAACAACAAGTAGGGCCACAATGGATACAACTTGGTAAAGCCATCCAAGCCCTTTCAAGGATCCAGTAAATCCATTCATAGATATTTCAGTTAACAATTCGTTGTTTACGATTCCTAGAATAGCCCCTCCCCCGACAACAAGGAATGCCGGAATAAATACCCCTTTACGTGTTTTCTTCTTTGAGCTTTCAGGGTAATCAGAAACACTATCTTTCTCTGTTCCCAATGCCATCACAATTCTCCTTTCCACTATTTTTGAATTGTACTATACTATAATTTTGTTTTAATCTACTTGACCTTACTTTTTCTGTCCAGTTAAGTGTAGCTGATTCAAAGCTTCTTCAAAGAGGGATTAGAAACAATAATCTGAGTAAAGATGAAAACTATCTATCCACTAACCCCCACCTTCATCCTTATCTAAACCACTTGATATATTTCTTCATTAACTTAGGTATGACTCCTTCAAACAACTTACTCCTCCAAAAATGATCTGCTGCTTGTTGTACAATCGCTCCTCTTGTTGGATAAGGATGAATAACATTAGATATTGTGCCAATTTTCCGCTTATGTTGTTTCGCATAGACAAGCTCTTGCATTCAATTACCGGCATCTTTACCAGCTGCATGTGCTCCTATGATATAACCTTTTTTATTCGTTATTATTTTTAATAAACCGCTTTTTTCTCGTTCTGCAACAAAACGATCTACTTCATCCACGCCCACTTTATATACCGAAATGTCCTCCCCATATTTTTCACGTGCTTCTTTTTCCGTCATACCGAGGTGGTATATTTCTGGATCCGTGTACGTTACCCAAGGAACGGCATCATAATAAACCTTTCTCCAAAGACCGAAAATAGCATTACTAACAGCGACCTTTCCTTCCATTCCTGCTGCGTGGGTAAATGGAAACGTCCCAATCGTATCTCCAATCGCATAAATGTGCCTTTGTGTTGTTTGTAATTGTTCATTTACTACAATGTTACCTTTTTCAGTATTCACACCGATCTTATTTAAGTTAAGACTTTCGATATTTGGATTTCTACCTGTAGCAATTAAAACAGCATCAACCGTCATCACTTCCGATTCGCCATTTTGTTCAACGATAATCACTTTTTCTTCTCCACTTTGTTTTACTTTTGTTACCTTCGTATTCAGCTTCAATGTCAAGTCTTTCTCTAGTGCGTTTTGAAGGTAAGGAACAATTTCCTTATCCTCACGCCCCATTAATGCTGGTGAACCTTCAATAATTGTTACTTCTGAACCGAGCCTTGCGAATCCTTGGGACAATTCAAGTCCAATTGAACCGCCGCCAACGACTGCTAGTCTTTTTGGTAGATTTTTTAGATAAAAGATCGATTCATTTGTGAGATAATCAATTTGATCAATACCTTCAATTGGTGGTATAAATGGACTAGAACCAGTAGCGATTACGATTCGCTTCCCTTTAATATTTTTATTATTGCTAACACTAACTATGTGTTCATCAAGGAAATGTCCTTTTTCGAAATACAAGTCAATACCTAAAGCCTCAAATCGTTCTTTACTATCGTGTTCTTGAATATCTGCAATGGCAGCATGAACACGATCCATAACTTTCTCAAGATTAACCTCACCACTAAGATCAAAGTCAAATGCAACAGACGCTTCTTTTGCAGAATGGACTGTCTTAGCAGCATCAATAAGTGCTTTTGATGGAACACATCCGTAATGAAGACAATCTCCACCCAGTTCGTCATTCTTTTCAACAAGCGCTACTTTTGCTCCCATACTTGCAGCACCAGCAGCTACTGTTAGGCCACCTGCTCCTCCTCCAAGGACAATTACATCATACTTATTCATTAATTCCACCGCCTTTTATTCTTTTAATATTTGTCTTGCCTCTCTTAAGCGTTGCAAAGCAGTAAATAGTTCAACGCCGATAAAAAGTAGAGTTAGTGCAACCAAATAGTTGGGAAATGCAATCATTAATGTGAATAACAAAAAACCTTCTGTTCTTTCCGCTAAACCTGGCTGATAATAAAAGGTTTTTATACCCTTTTTCTCTGAAACAGCACCTACTGTTAAAAAAATTGTCATCGCATAGATAATAGAAACACTTAAAATTAATAGCACCCACATTGAATCAGGATAAAGAAAAGCGAGGCCTAAGATCACACTAATTTCTACTAGACGGTCATAACTAACATCTAATACTGTCCCATAAGATGATGTTTTTGTATGGCGGGCCATCGATCCGTCAACAGCATCTAAGAATCCCGATATCCAAAGTACAATGATTGCTAACACTGGATGGTTCAGATAGATAAACACACCAGATAAAGTTCCAATCAAAAATGCAATAGTTGTGACTTGATTGGCATTCAGCCCTAAGTTAATTAATCCTTTAGCAGTTTTTGTGATAATTGGTTCAACATATGATCGTGCCTTTGAATCAAGCATGTCTTTCTCACCTCCTAATCTGTTTTGTTGATATATCGTTTTCTCACCCATAACCCAGCCACGAAAAACAGTACTAACAATAAGAATAAAATGATTAAACGACCTTTATATTCTTCTAATTGTAAAAAGTCATGACCAATAATCGTGTAAATGACCGTTGCCGGAAGCATACCAATCCCTGTTCCTAGCAAAAAATGAGAAACCCTCATACGAGTTAGCCCTGCTGCGTAGCTAATAAAGTCAAACGATACGACCGGAATTAATCTAGCAACTAGAACAATTATAAAACCGTGTTTTCCATTAAAATGCTCTAGCTTTTTCATCCATTCTTTATCCTGGTATTTTTTTGGGGTAATAGCTTTTCCAAACACTATTGCTAAATAATAAGAAACAGCCGCACCGAACATGGCACCAATCCATGATATGACAACACCCCAAAAAACCCCAAAAACCATGCCATTCGCACCTGATATAAGAAAGGAAGGTAACGGGGCTGCGATTGCTTGAAAAATCATTAAGAGGATACTAATAATTGGAGCAAACACACCCCATGAACGAATCCAATTAATTAAATCATGCGCATTCCCTTCTATTAACAGCTTTATTCCTCGGTGTAAAGAATGAGAAAAAGTGAGAAAAATAATTATAAGGACGATAAGCAGAATCGTGATGACGACCATACGTTTATTCAATATAAGCACCCTTTTTTCCAGAAATGACGTCTTTCATAAATGAATTTCCCCCCATTGCCAACCAAACTTTAGTACCCTATTCTACTGTCTGTTTGAATCATGCAATAAAGAAACCTTACTTCCTGCTTGGAATTCCTGCCTTGAATGCAGAATTATTTTCTTGTCAGGTTCCTTAAGTTTCACTTGATAAAAACACAAACCAAATTTAAAGAAAAAACTGGAAACTGTACCTTGACTAACAATTTTATTGACAGTTTTCTCATCTTGCGGGACGATTTGTAAATACTGACTTGGGATAAAAGTTTTGCCTAGCTGTAACCCATCGGAAAACATATCTTCCACATTCTCATTTTCTGGAAATTGATACACTTCATTTGGTTTTCCCTGTTGTTGAATGTTTCCGTCTTTCAACAATATCACTCGATCACCAATCATCATTGCTTCCTCTTTATCATGTGTAACAAGCAAAGTGGTGACTCCCTCCTGTTTTAATAAAGCACAGACCCAATCTCGTAATGTATCTTTCAAGTACTGGTCTAAACTGCTGAATGGCTCATCTAACAGGAGCAATGCAGGTTTCATCACCAATGCCCGAGCAAGCGCAACTCGTTGTTGTTGCCCACCTGACAACGATTGAGGAAACGAATCTTTATAACTGCTCATTTCCGTTTTTTTCAGCATCTCCATACCTAGTTGCACTCGACTTTTCTTCGGGAGTTTTTGCTGTTTCAAACCGAACATGACATTTTCAAGAACAGTCATATGCGGGAATAAAAGAGGGTCTTGGAACATAAGAACTATTGGACGATGCTCAGTAGCATCATTCGTTACTCGTTTGTTCTTTAAAAAAATATCGCCAGCCGAAATTGATTCTAATCCAGCTAAACAGCGCAGCAATGTTGTCTTTCCGCAGCCTGATGGCCCTAATACAGCTGCAATTTCACCTTTCTTCACTGAAAAGGAAATGGAAGCTAATATCGCTTGATTTTGATATGTTTTTTCCAGGTTTCTAACATCTAGTAAATAATTCATCGACAATCCCCCCCCCTGCTACCGTTTAACAACATGAACATAGATCTTCATAAAAACTTCCAGAACCATTAAAAACACGATGGGTAGGATGGCAAAAACAATGGAAAAAGCAGCGATAACCGTCTGACCAGCACTATTAAAAAATGGATAATAGATCATTGGTAGTGTAGTAACTATTCCTCCACCAATAATTGCCGTGAGCGCATATTGGCTAAGTGATATAACATAAGATAATAAGGCTACACTGCGTATGTTTGGGGCAAGCATTGGAAAGGTTACTGTCCAAAATACACGTAAACGTTTGGCTCCAATCGTACGAGCTTGTTCCTCCCATTTTATACCGAGTTGATCAAACCCGGCTTTAAACATCCGAATAGAGTAAGGCAATGTTGGTAGAATATGAATTAGAATTACCCCAATCAATTTATCAGATAATCCAAGATTAATCATAGTAAGGTGGAGGCCCATGGCGATGGCCAAACTAGGTACCAATATAGGTAATAAGAAAATTGTTTCCAACACCGTTTTACCTCGAAACTGGTAATGGCTCAACCCTTTTGCTGCAGGCAAAGCAAATAAAATATTAAGCACGACAACCGATACCGCTATAATCACAGTAGTATAAATTGCATCTACTAGTTTTGGATCGATTTTTAATAGTTCCCAACCACGTAATGTGAAAAATTGAGGAAACAACTGTGGAAAAGTCCAACCCGCAGAAATACTTTTTATGACTAACACAACTATAGGAAAAGTAAAAAAAAGAAGCAGGAATAATAAATTAATTGTATACAAACCGTTTTTAAATAAGGGCTTCATTTTACTTGCTCCTTCACCCATTGCTTCTTCCATCTTTTAGAGATGGTAATAATGATTAAACTACTAATCACCATAACAAAAGTTAACACCATCATTAATGCTTGAGCTAAGGGGCGATTTTCCCAGCTTCCTTCATAAAACCACTCATACACAAGCACCGAGAACATTTTCGGATAGGTAACGCCTAACAATGCAGGCACTTCGTAAGCTGCAATCACAAAAGCAAAGATGATTAATCCCGTTTCCAAAAGGGCTGGACCAACCCATGGAAGTTCAACGGTTTTCCACACTTGCCAGGTATTTCCCCCCAACGTTCGAACCACATCCTCAAAACGCTGATCAATTTGCTGATAAATGGGTAAAAGCATTAAGACTACAAACGGAACCTCTTTCCAAATATAAGTCAAAATAACGCCGATGTAGCCTTGATCATTTACCAAGGGAAAAGGCAATCCGAATTCATTCGCATCATATAAAATAGTCGACACCAACCCAGTTTGAGAGAACAGGATAAATACTAAATATGCAGCAACAAAATGAGGAATAAGTATTGGAATCCATACAATATATTTCCATTTAACACTTGTGAAAAATTGAAATAAAAACCGTGTTATACCTAATCCAATCAATATAGAGAACAATGTAGACGTTACGGTTACATAAAGACTTATTCTGATAGTTTTATACACTTCTTCACTGCTTAATAAAGCAGTATAATAAACAAATATCGAACTGGAACTGCCTAAGCTTTCAACTCCAGCACGTAAAATTCCATATCCAAGAAATAGACTAATAAATAGAAAGGCTGGCAGAATGTAAAAATAAGGATTTTTAGTTTTTAACGACTTCATTCTCCCAATTCTCCTTAATCCAGTTCGTATATTCAGTGTCTAAATCAGATAAAACAGCATCACTGGGCACAATGGATTTCCCCCATATTTTCTTAAATTGCCGAAGTTGCTCTTCCGTCAGTTTTTCTTGATCTAATACCGATCCTTCTCCCCACATATCTGGATCCATTTTCTTCATTTGTGCTTCCGGAGAGAGCATAAAGTTAATGGCTGTCATTGCAGCAGCGGGCTCTGGACTATTAAATGGAATACTTAAATAATGCGTGTTCCCTATTGAGCCGGAATCAAACACTAATGTCTTCGTACTTGGCGGAAATACTCCATCTTTTATTAAACTTTTAATTCGCTTTTCATTAAATCCCATCGTGAAATCCACTTGTCCATTTGCAAACATTTTATCTAATTGAGCTAACGAATCCGGATAGGTTTCACCATTACGCCACAAATAAGGCTTCATTTCGTTCAATTTGTTCCATATTTTTTGACCATTTCCATTTATCCATGACTCATTAAATTCTCCGGAAATCATGGCAGGCTCTTTTGCTACGCTATACATAAGCTGACGGATAAACGCATTACCTGTAAAATCTTTCACGTTTGGATACGTAAAACGATTTGGATTTCCCTTCACCCATCCTATTAATTCTTTAAAGGAATGGGGAGGATTTTTCACTTGTGCTTCATCATAGATAAAAACAAATTGAACCTTTCCCCATGGAGCTTCCTCTCCTTCAATTGCAGTACCCATATCAAATTTTACAAACGGTTTCTCAATTCCAATATACTTTTTCAAATTCGGTAACTTGGCTGCAAAATCCCCTAGAATCAGTTCGTTTTGTTTGGCTTTTTTAAAATTTTCGCCATTAATC
>JBDNGJ010000090.1:0-3625 GCA_041689365.1 Virgibacillus sp. | reverse complement strand
ATCATGATTATTTTCTGCCTTAATATGCGGCACACCATCCCCATCTGTTACCACTGTCACCTCATCTTCCAATGATGGTAACTGTATTGTCCCTTCAGTCTGTGCTAGTGATTTATTTATGTATCCGTTTACAAAAATGAATAAACTAGGCCCTATTGACAGCAATACTCCGAGACTGATAAGTATTATTTTTTTCTTATTTCTCTTTTTCTTTTGTGGCTCCAAAATAACTTCCTGTGTTTGCAATGACATAGCCCCCTTGTTGTTAACTATTACTATATATTTATTCGATACATACCGACAAAAGTCCTGCAAATAAACTAAATATATAACGACGGAATATCTCTAGTCATTTACAACCTCCCAAGTCCTGATCAGCCCATCAGTAATAGCACGAACCACTTCCGAATCCGTATCATATTTTGTATGCGAGAGCGGGTTCCAGCTTGTCAGCCACCCACCAGCATTAACATTAACATCCTTTGTCACTGCCAGGTTATATTCACCGTTCAGCTCCTTCAACGGGTATGCTAAAATATCATCTTTATCATAAAAATTCAGCCACTCTCCTTTTAACCCCGGGTGAAGTCTCTCCAATCCAGCTGAAGGTACAGTTATCGGGGATCCAAAATCAATATATCGCATCGACCATAATGCCATTGGGCTTCCCATCGTATAAAAAAGAGTTAACGTTTCACATTGCTCAATGGGGGTCTGGTTGGTACACCGTTTTGTTTCAGCGCCCATATTTTCTCGCCTGTACTGTAAATCGTAAAAATAATTACTAGCTACAACAGTCCCAAGACTATGGCTGATCACACAAAGTGGTGCGTTTTTTCCAGCCCGTTCCTTTAATCCTTGAATTGCCTTCGCAATAAGCGTATGAACCTTATCATAGTTTTGCCCACCCGAACTGGTAGGCTGGTACGCAACTGCATCAGATAAAAAATCAATTACAAAACGGCGCATCCGATTATAATCCAAGTCCTGATTCGGTTGCAGCTTTTTCCAAAGTTCCTCCTGATCACCTGCAAAAATAGCCGACCAGAATACAGGCTCAAACTCCAATTCTGTACTTTCTATCCCCGATTTCTTCACAAATCTATTCGAAATACGTTTAACTATTTTTTCAGCAAACTGTTTATCCGGTGTTCCTGCTCCATGCAAAATTAATACAGCAATTTTTTGGGTCATACGTCCCCTCCTATAATTACCTAGTAATCTACTAAACACGACAGACTTTAATTACAAACAATATATCCCATCCTCACTGGAAAAACAATCCCTTACCCGTAATAGAAATGCAACAAAATTGTAAGATTATTACCGCTTTAAAAAGGTTATATATCTTTTAACAGACATTTCTGTATTCGGAATATTATTTGGCATAAACCTGAAAGTGACAGCCACCACCACTACAGGAGCATCCAGAAGAAATCCAGACACTACACGAAAATTGTATTCGGGAATCGTATATAACGTTAGGGATAATTGGATATCGAAGGTCGTCACTGTTTTTTAGAGAGTCTATGACTATTTCACCCAACATAAACCTGACCATACTAGTACTGTTTTGTGTTATTGGATTGTTTTACGCATATTAAGCAAAAGCAAGACCTATCAAATTTCGTAAGATGACAAAAGATACCAACGAACGGAGCTGGTACTATGAAACATTTACGGGAAACCCTTTTGAACAAGAGGAATTTTAATATGGACACATTTGAAGTAACTGGAACATCGGAAGAAGCACTTCAGGAAACAGACATGTATGAAGGACATTACACCCTGAAGATTGGCCCTCTAGAAAGTCCAGAGCCCATCATAAAATATGGTTTTTATTATATGGACACATTAATAGAACCTGTATGCAAAAGAGAAAATTTACACGTCTTCGATAAAGAGGCTACATCCATTTCAAAGGATTATGACCCAACAGAGATTAACCAGATAGCTGAAGAAGCATTCAAACATGACAGATTTCATCGTGATTTTAATATCCCTAATTCGATGGCTGACACACGCTATATGAATTGGGTGAAGTACCTTCTGGAGAAGGAGCAGATTTTTGCACTCATGTATGAAGATGATACAGCAGGTTTTTTTGCTTATGAAAATAATAAAGTTCTTCTGCTTGGTATTAAAGAGGAATACCGAAGCACAGGTCTGGCAAAAACATTTACGAGCCATGGCTGTGCAGAGCAATTTAAGCACGGGTATGATGAGTTACGGACATCTGTTTCTGCAGCGAATGTAGCTTCATTAAACTTGTTTTATTCCCTTGGCTTCAAACTTATGAATACAGTTGATGTCTATCACAAAGTAACCGGCCCGGATTTGTAACCATGGGATACCTTCCATACGGTTCGTCACCTTTTCTGGTATGTATATGTTACTTCTAAATCGCATCGGAACACCAATAATTTCAATTGGTGCAAGCTTACTAGGTTTTACACTGCTGCCATTTTGGCCGTCCGGTTTCTTATTCAATTGCAGGTTATACCACCTATTTTACATGTGTTTTTAACAACCCGTAATCAGGAATAGAAAACAATTAACTATTATTATTAACTGGTAATATCGTTAATGAGGTTCAAGCTTTATCCTAACATCTGTGTTTTTTTTAGGACTAATAGGAGTGATTTGGGTAATTGACTGGGTGCGGATTAAGACAATTAAATAGGGGTTTTTAGTGATTACGTCTATGACATTCATTATTTGGAAAAAAATTATTTATTACTTTATTCCATGTTAATTGAAGGGTTCAAATCCCATCGTACCGAAAATGTCCTGGTTCATAATGATTTAGCCGAGTCAATAGAATTGGTCTTCATAACTTTCCTACTGTTTCAGCTGTTCAATTTCGGATTCTGTTCTGAAAACCCGCTTGTTCAGTGCTTGTATATCAGAATCCCGTTTATCTATTTTGCTATCTATTTGTTTAAGCAGCACTCGAATATTTTGGGGTTCATTTTCTTCTAATTTAGTTACCGTTGCCTCAATCCGATCAATTTTACCGTCGATTACCTGAAAGCGATTGTTCATGTTGATTTCCATGCTTTGCTGACGATCATCTACCTGCTTCAGACTGGTTTCCATACTCTGCTGACGATCATCTACCTGCTTCAGGTTGACATCCATACCTTGCTGACGATCATTTACCTGCTTTAGATTGGCTTCCATGCTCTGCTGGCGATCATCTGCCTGCTTCAGATTGGCTTCCATACTTTGTTGCCGATCATCTGCCTGCTTCAGATTGGCTTCCATACTTTGTTGCCTATTATCTGCCTGCTTCAGATTGGCTTCCATACTTTGTTGCCGATCATCTACCTGCTTCAGACTGGCTTCCATGCTCTGCTGGCGATCATCTACCTGCTTCAGATTGACTTCCATATTTTGTTGCCGATCATCTGCCTGCTTCAGATTGGCTTCCATACTTTGTTGCCGATCATCTGCCTGCTTCAGATTGGCTTCCATACTTTGTTGGCAATCATTTATACTGTTCAATAACTTGTCCATATTCTCTAACTTTTTTATAATCTCATCCATCTCCAAAACCTCCTTAATGATAAAGTACCTTAACTGGATTAGAAAAGCAAAAACATAAAATTCCTTTTCGTTTATT
>JBDNGJ010000089.1:0-9484 GCA_041689365.1 Virgibacillus sp. | reverse complement strand
TTTAACACATCTGTAAGGAAGTAATGTTCCGAATCACCATTAAAACCAATTTCAGCACCAAGATATTTCGAATCGTCCTGGTTGTAGTTACCAGTTTTCGTCGTTTCCATAATAACTTTATCAGTATTTTCATCATAAAATGCCCTAACATCATTGTCATCATTTGTAATCCGTTTTAACAGATCATTTAATGTTTCATCTGGTTTAAACGTGTATGAATGTACATTCTCCCCATCCTTATCAAAGGTAGAGAATTCAAATGTTTTTTGTGCATCTGTAAGAGTCAGTGTATCATTGTTCTCAAGCTCTGTAAGCGTAGTATTCTGGTCAAAGCCTATACTGCTTTGGCTGCTGTTAATTGCTGATTTTGCGAGATGGGTAACCTCAATATTATAATTACCATTGTCAGTACCAGCAGATGCTGATGCAGTTACTGCACTTTCATCAGAAGAACTGACGGATTTCGAGTTATATGTTCTGTCCAGCTTCATATTCAGCATCATATCATCTAATTCAAGTAACTTTTTGTTAATATCCCGAAACGCATCCCGTTTCCACGTTAGGGTAGTGCTCTCCTGTTGCATTCGGTCCAATGGCATCCGTTCTGCCTTCATTAACTTACTAACAAGTTTATCTATATCCATTCCTGTAGCTAGACCGCCAATACGCATAACATACAACTCCTTTAAATCTTTTCATCCACCAGAATCCCCATGAACTCTGCCATTGCTGCATACATGTCAAGCATGTTCTTAGGTGGAATTTCCTTAATAACCTCATCTGTAAGAGGATTTACAACAGTTACATAATATTCATCTAATTTTTCATGATATTCGAATTTCAAATCTGTTCGTAGGGCCTCGGTAAACTCATTTAGTTTATCCACTACTGTCTTAACTTTATCAGTATTAATGACTTCTTCATCATGTAAAGCAGTTTTCGCTTCAGCCACTTTATCCTTTGCCGCTGTCATTTGCCTGTTGAGTTTTTCACTTTGCAAGGGTTGACTACCTGTTAGTGCATTTTCTAACTTCATTGCCCAAGCAGCTCCTCGTTATTACTCTATTTTCTATTTATATCGGATTAAAATTATGTAATGTTAAGGTTTTAGAAATAAATTATATATGCTATCATCTATCCTTGGTTTTGCTATCCAACAATTCAAGAACATCCAATGAAACATTTGCTGCTTCGTTATTCTGGTTCTGAATATCTAAGTACACTTCCTTACGGTGAATATCCACAGATTTAGGAGCATCAATCCCTAATTTAATCTGGTCTCCTTCGATAGCAAGCACTTTAATTTCTACGTCTTCACCAATTTGGATAGACTCATTCTGTTTTCTGGTAAGTACAAGCATAGCTATTCTCCTTTCCCAGCCGAGGAAGTTGATGGAGCAATAGCGGCTTTTGATGGATAGTCTTCTATATTCAATATGTATTGCTTCCCGCGTTTCGTTTGTGAGTTCACAATTATTGGTGCCTTTAAATTTATTGTACTTGTGTTGAATGGATCTTTTACCGTTACAATAACCAGTACAACCACATCTTTGTCATTTTCAATTTGCAGATTAGTAATAATCCCATCGTCCAGATCGATAGTATAGTTTTGATAAAAATGGTATGGGTTAGTAACAATGAACGCGATACTTGGAGTGTCTATTGACTGCAGGATTTGAAAGGCTGTATTATCTGGCAAGTCCAACAATACAAACTCTGTTTCATCAATAAAACCAGGTAAACCGGATGAAAATTGAATGATTTTACTATCCGTTATTTCCATGTCACCTAAATATTTAGTCTCTATTTTCATTTTTTTCTAAACATCCTTTCTTAAATCGACTCGGAGAAAAGGTTAATAAAATCAATTTGCAAATCGTGATATTGCTGCATACTTGTTGATACTTCACCAGGCTGATAATTAATAATCGGCTTTTGGGCTTTGTTATCGATAATAGGCTGGTTTACGTTTACGTCAATTTGCACTTCAGATGGCTGATAATCGATTTTAACCGCAAAATGTGATGGGATAAATTTAATGCCTAATTGCTTCATTTGATCCTGGGCATTTGTTATTGCCTGGTTGACAATTGGACTGCTGCTATTCTCAATTTTCATAAGCTCTGCACCTTGTTGGACACGTCGGGCAATTCCCTCGAGTACCCCTTGACGACCATCATTTGCAAACTTTTCTATTCGCTTTGAAATATGCATCAGGCCCATGTCCTCCCATGCTTGTGTCTGATCAATACTTAATTTGGAAGGTGTTGTTTTCATGGTTACCTCAGCTTTAGGCTGCTGAATTGAAATACGGGCCTTTGGCTGCTGGATTTCCTGTTTACCTGGTGTTTGCTGGATTTGTATACGTGCCAATTGTGATTCCATTCGTATTTGTGGTAATTGCAAATTATCAACCCCTGGCTTTATATGTTTTAATAAAGCCCTGCACCAGATAAGGCCAGGGCTTGCTGATTAATTAGCGCAAGAAATCCATTAGTGTAGGTTGAATAATTCTGGATCCTGCTGATAAGGCTGCACGATGGATACTTTCTTGAGAAGTCAGTTTTGTAATCACCTTTTCATAGTCAATATCTTCATTTTCGGACATTGTTTGTGTTGCAATAACTTCCTGTTCTCCCAACCGGTTTTCTATTAATTCAAGCCTGTTCATGCGTGCACCAAGGCCTGCACGGGCATTTACGACATTGTCAATATTTACATCAAGTGTTTTAATATGATCTTCAATGGCAGCTCGATTGTTAGAGTCTAGTGCAGTTATGAATGAATCAATTTCCCCAAATAAATTAGTAGGATTACCATCTGAATCATCTGTATTCGGATCACCAGCAAATACACTTAATGTATCAACGTTTGCTTGCAATTTTGTTCCATCAGCAACTTCAATCATTACTGGATCTGTATTCGAAATATTTTCAACCTCATTATCTGCATTCACCGTGATGGGCTTTGTATCTGTATCTGTCCCATTAAAAATATATTTGTCATTAACTTTCGTATTAGCTATATCAATAAGATGCTCTTTTAACTGTTCTGCCTCTTCCATAATATTTTCTCGTTGTCCGCCATCATATGTATCATTACTTGCCTGAACAGCTAATTCGCGTAATTTTTGCAGTGCCTGGGTGGTTTTATCTAATGCAGCGTCTGAGTTATCCATCCAATTATGGACTTCATTCGTGTTCCGCTGATATTGTTCAACTTCCTTCAGCTCTGTCCGGTAGCTCATTCCTTTCATTGCAATTACAGGATCATCAGAGGGCCGGTTGATTTTTTTACCTGTAGATAACTGATTCATATACGTATTCATTTTGGAATAACTATTCGATAAGTTATTAAGCATATTATTCGAAAGCATGCCTTGTGTAATTCGCATTAATATTTACCTACCTTCCTACTAATCCCATATTATTGATAACACGATTAATCATTTCATCTACTGCTGTCATGCTTCGGGCAGCTGCACTATACGCATGCTGAAACTTAATCATGTTACTCATTTCTTCATCTAATGAAACAGAACTGACTGACATTCGCTGATCTTCTACTTGTGATCTTAGAATTCCAGAGTTTTCAACCATACTATTAGCTTTTTGAGCGTTTACTCCCATATCGCCAATAACAGATTCATAGAAACTCCTGACAGATGCATTATCTAAATCTTCAAGTTCCGAATCAAATACATCGGCTAAGTCAGAAGCATTCCCACCATCTCCAGATCCGCCACCGTTGCTAGCGGCTATTTCGTCTGGATTATTTAGTATTGATTCACTGACGGTGATATTTCCCGCTGTAATACCTGATGTCGTTTGGTCATTGACGTTTTGGAAAAATGAATCGGTACCCTGTTCGCCATTTAAATTAGCACCATCATTGTGAACATCATTAAATGCCTCAGCAAATTCTTTTGCCATTTCATCCAAATCATTCACCATACCAGGATATTCACCTTTAATCACAGTATTACCAGCATTATCAACACCATCTGTATAGCCATACGCCTCAATAAACCCCTTAAGCGAACCGTTTGAAGTGAATTCTGTAGCTGAATAACTGTCACCGTCCACATTAATTGAATCTATGGCATCGACAGCATTGGCATCATCCGCTTCTGGCGTAACACTTATTTTATTAAAATCCAACTCGCCCTGCGATATATCACCATTAACCAAGGTTGAACCCAGTGATTTCCCGCTTTCATCTGCAAGTTTAATAGTTGCTAGGCCATCCGCGATATCAAGAGCACTATCACTACTTTTGGTATAGGATACTTCGATATTAACAATTCCGGATAATTCATCAATTAAACGATCACGCTCATCATAAAGGTCATTTGCCAGGGAACCATGTGTCTCTATATTTTTAATCTGTTTATTAATTGAATTGATCTGATCGGAAATGGAGTTAGCATCCTTAACTTCAACATCAATTTGCTCCCTCAAATCAGTTCGCATCGATCCTAGTGAGTCAGACAGATAGTTAAACGTTTCGGCTACTGCAAGTCCTCTTTGTGCAACAACAGATCTCGCCCCGGTATTTTCCGGGTTAACTGATAAATCCTGGAGTGATTGCCAAAATTGGTCCATTGTTTTATTCAAACCATTCTCAGATGGCTCATTAAGCAGTCCTTCCATCTTACTAAGGGCGTCTGCTTTTGTGCTCCAATAATTGGATTTACTATTTTCTGCACGATATTGGTAATCCAGAAATTGATTTCGGACCCTTTGCACCGACCCTGCTTCAACACCTGTTCCCATTTGACCGGGAATCTCTGGCCGATTTCTTGAAGCTGCTGGAAATGGTGAAGTCGTTTCAAAATTCACACGTTGTCTGGAATACCCTTCTGTATTTGCATTGGCGATGTTGTGTCCAGTTGTATAAAGTGCTGACTGCTGTGCAGATAAAGCTTGCTTAGCCATTTCTAAACCATGAAAAGTACTCATTGTCTTACTACTCCCTCCGATCGTTATCCATCTGTGGCTTATGCTTTTGAGTCGAAAACGGAGCGCTCTATTGAATCAGATGGTTTTTTTCCCCCGTAATTCATATTACGAATGGAAGGTTTCATCATGTTGAGTGATAGTTCGACAAATTGCATTGATTGTTGAATTAACGACTGATTCAGTTGTTCCTGCTGTTTTAGCTCCGTAATTGTTTCCGTTAAAGTTATTGTTACATTTTCTAGTTCTTTTTTTGACTGCTGATCATCTATAACTTCAAGTATACCTGTGATTGTTGCTTGTTCAAGATCAGGACTGTACTCGGAAACCCATACCTGAACCGCTTTTTGACGCTTGTTCTCAGCTTGCTCCAATGCTTGGACATGTTTACGTTCTTTCAAAAGAAGGGACTGCAGATTCTCAACTGCCCCCTCTTTTACAACAGCAGTTTTCTGCTTTGAGATTTCAAGCAGCGATTCGTGTAAACCAATCAGCTTTTCTAATGATTGTATTATCGGTTGAATGGACAAATTGATGTCCTCCTTTACTATTGCTTCGACCAAAAATCAACCATTTTTTGTGCTGTTTTCTCATGATTGACTTGATATTCACCAGCGTCTACTGCATCTTTAATGTGTTGAACATGTGCTGCTCGTTTCTCGCTTGGCTTCTCATTTTGCAGCATTTCCTTAGCTTGATTAGAGATTTCGAGCTGATCCTTTTTGTTGATATCTTTGGAGTAGTCCATTTGTTTTTGAAGTTGGTTTTTATAGGGATTGAAATTTGTTTGATTTGGACCATTAATTTTCACGAAAATCACCTCATTTTTTTCCTTTACCATTCATTATATTTTTATTTCATATCTATTTATCTTCTTCTTTTTGTATCGGCAACTTTTTAGGTTTAGTAAAGCGATATGAGATTATTTCTTACGATTATCATATGTATAGTAAGTATTTGCTCTTTCCGCCTTTTTGTCTGACCGCTTTTCCATTTTATCATAGTACTCCAGACCAGTTTTAATGTCGTCCGAGCAATCGCCGCATAATCTCCCATGTATTATATCAACTCCACACCGGTCACATGGATAGGCAAGTTTTGGAAATTGTGATGTCCGCAGACGCTTTTGCTTAATGAATTTAATAATAAAACTCTCTTCTACTTCTGTTGCCTTAACAATTTCCATCATGGTTGCTTCTCTATTCTTCCGTATACTTAAAAAACGGTAAACTGTTTCAAATGCTCTCTCTTCTTCTTTATAACATGTTTGACAAACTTCTCGAATTGTTTTCACAAAAACCGCCTCGCAGCGAGAGCAATTTGCTAATTCAGCCATGTAACTCCCCCCTATTATATAATAACACCATCCGCTATCCACGAACTAGTGTCAGGGCATAAACGGTTGGGCATCCCTGCTCCTTTAATAACGATGCAGCATGACGCAACGTAGACCCCGTTGTATATATATCATCGGTAAGAATGACTGGTTTGTTTATAGTTTTCGTCAGTTTAAATGGATTTAGTGCTGATATACGTTCTTTTCGTGTTTTCTTGGACTGCTTTTCACCATGAACACGGGTAAGCAATTCACAAGTTTCCAGTGGTAAAAAACCTGCTAGCTGCAGTGACTGGTTAAATCCCCGCTCCTTCATTCGTTCATTGCTTAAAGGGATTGGAACAGCAATTGTATCTTTTGGCAAAGAAGTAAACTCCTGTTCAAACGCTTTTGTATAAAATAATTTAAAAGAATTACCAAGACTATAATCCCCCCGATATTTCCACCTGGAGATCATATCCTGCATCTGGTCGTTATAATGAAACACCGAAAAGTTTTTGGTTAATGGATCATCATTGTCACCATGCACCTTCCAGCTTTGACAATCTTGACATAACGATTCTTCACTTAAACGGCTGCATTTTTTGCATCGTTTTCCTTCCAATACAGATAACTCATCCGTACAAACGGAGCATAAATGCTTTGGTTTGGATAAAATAAGTACGTTTGTCCAGCTAATTTCAGGAATTATTTCAACGTCACACCACAAACAGTTCATCTTAGCGAAACCCTCCCCGTCTATTCATCTTCCTGATAGAAAGGTGTGCTTGTACCATTGCTTCCGTTTTACCATCGTGAAAAAACACCACTTCCCCTGTTGGATCCTTTGGACTTCTGCCTGCCCTTCCTGCTATTTGAACTAGTGATGCTTCATCAAAGACTGAGTGCCCTGCATCAAATATGACTACATCAACGGCTGGAAACGTAACGCCACGTTCCAAAATAGTTGTTGTGACTAAAATACGAATCTGGTTATCTCTAAATTGCTGAATTTTTTCTTCACGATTATTGTCTGATGAGTAAACAGCCACTACTTTATCATCGTTTAGTAGTTTGGGAAGGGTCTTACTCAGCTTTTCTGCAAGTATAATCGTCGGTACAAATATCAAAAGCTGACGATCAGGGTTTTTCCTGTGAGCATACCAATTAAAAAATGGTTTTGGAGGCTGGAAACTTTTCATATTCTTTTTCAGGGAATAACACATTTGAAAGACAGGTACTGGCAACGGGTGGCCATGAAAACGACTTGGCACGAAAATATGCTGGATTTTTTTGCGGGCAATTAATCTTTGATGGTTCTGTCGTGGGGTAGCTGTTAAATAAATCGTCGTATTCGATTCTTCTTTTTTCGAACGGTTAGCAGCAAATGAAAGAGATTTATCGGCATGATATGGAAATGCATCAATCTCGTCAATAATAATCACATCAAATGCATTCTTAAATCGCAGCAACTGATGTGTTGTCGCAATAACGAGTTGAGCTGCTCCATCAGACTCACGGCTTCCACCATAAAGACCTTGGACATAGATACCTGAAAAAGCATCACGGAGCCTTGGCAGCAGTTCACGCACGACATCTGCTCGTGGTGTAGCAATGCAAATCCGTTTGCCACGTTTTAACGACTCGGCAATCCCCGGAAAAAGCATTTCAGTCTTACCAGCACCACAAACTGCCCATACTAGTAATTCATTTTCTTTATTACATATTGCCTCCGTAATACGGTCAGCCGCCTTTTGCTGAACATCCGTTAGCTCTCCATTCCATGTACATGCATTGCTATGTGCTGGCCATTCAACCTTTGGACCAGTCCATTCATATAATGGCTCACATTCCATCACACGCCCCATTTCAATACATTTCCGGCAATATACATGTGATTTCCCGCAATTATTACAGGGGATGTTCCCAAATAGCGAGCGTTTTTGATTTCCGCATCGCTGACATTGATTGCTATAGTAATTCTTTTTGATTGAGGGTCTTGGTGTGAAGTATGAATTATTGAGAAATTGGCTAAAAGTGGTTTCATCAATAAGGATTTCTCTTCGTAATAAAAGCTTTCCTGAATACCGGTTAACTAAGTCACTGTCGAGGTTAAAGGACACGGACTCACGCTCCTTTTTGGGAGATATAGGAAGAATAAAGGACTACCAGCCAGGGTGACTGGCAGCTAATTACTGCTTCTTGTACCAGCTAACACCAACAGCACCTTCACCAAGGTGTGTTCCAATTACTGGTCCAAAGTAGCTTATTGTACTGTCAACATTTGGATACATGGCATCCACACTGTTTTTTAACTCAATTGCGGCCTGCTCATCGTTAGCATGGATGAAAGCGACCTTAATGTTTTTCCCTTGCTTGGCATCTTCTTCAAGCATACCAATGATTCGATTTAGTGCTTTTTTGCGTGTCCGTATTTTTTCAAAAGGAACAATTTTTTTATCAACAAAATGCAGTATCGGTTTAACCTGAAGTACACTTCCTACAATTGCCTGAGCACCATTCAAACGACCTCCGCGCTGCAAATTATTTAAATCATCGACCATAAAATATGCACGCATACTTTGTTTCATTTCGTTTAGGCGTTTAATAATTTCTACAGGTTCTTTTCCAGCTTCAGCCATTTCGGCCGCTTCCAGCACATAAAAACCTTGGGCCATGGCACTGAGCTCTGAATCTAGCGGGTAAACATCTATTCCTTCAGCCATCTCTCCAGCACTGACGACAGTTTGATATGTTCCACTAATTCCACTCGACAAATGAATGGCTATAACGGCATCATAATCCTTGGCAAGCTCCTGGAATTTATCTTCAACAGCTCCGATTGAGGGCTGTGAAGTTTTAGGCAGGCTATCTGATTCCTGGACCTTCTGATAAAATTCCTTTGTAGAAATATCAAGTGATTCACGATATGATTTATTTTCAAACACGACACTTAACGGGACGACATGAATATTATACTGATCTATCAGCGAATCAGAAATATATGCCGTACTATCAGTCATTACAGCAACTTTCATCATGTACCTTCTCCTCTTCTAACTTGTATATAAGTGCGTGTTCAAAAAGGAGGATGAAAATGACCGAGAAGTTCGAGGCAGCGTAGCTTTGAGTAGCGGAATGTATGCTTTTAATACATGAGCAACGGAAAAGCAAGCTAACGACGAAATTCGATGCGTCATTTTTACCGGAC
>JBDNGJ010000088.1:0-5216 GCA_041689365.1 Virgibacillus sp. | reverse complement strand
TTTTTATTTTATTTTTTTATTTTATTTTTTTATTTCTATTGACAATTTTCAAAATCGCAGTATTCTATAATTAAATGGATCAATAATTTGAGGGCAATGCTTTGTAAGCTAAAGTACAACAACCCCGTTTTCCACATGGAGAACGGGGTTTTTCTATGTATGAAGGGAGAAAATAATATGATGAAAGAAGCGATTTATCACCGGCCGAAGAATAGTTTTGCATACGCATATGACGAGCGAACATTACACATCCGTATAAGTACGAAGAGAAATGATGTAGAAAAAGTAAAACTGATTCATGGTGACCCATATGATTGGACTAAGGAAGCCTGGCAGTTTCAATATACAGATATGTTCCTGCAGGCATCAGATGAGTTATTTGATTATTGGCTTATCAAGATCACCCCCCCCTACCGTAGATTACGTTACGGATTCGCACTTTACAATGGTGATGAAAAACTTGTTTATGCTGAAAGAGGCTTCTCAGATGAACCGCCGTTAGATGATATTCAATATTACTTTTGTTTTCCATTTTTAAATGAGGTTGATGTATTTAACTCACCAGAATGGGTGAAAGACACTGTTTGGTATCAAATTTTCCCGGAACGATTTGCAAATGGTGATTATACACTTGACCCAGCAGGAACACTTGAATGGGACAGTACTCAGCCACAACAGGAAAACTTTTTTGGTGGTGATTTCCAAGGAATAATAAATCATTTGGATTATCTGGTTGACTTAGGTATAAACGGAATCTATTTCACACCTATCTTTAAAGCGCACTCTAATCACAAGTACGATACAATCGACTACATGGAAATTGATCCACAATTTGGAGACAAGGAAACATTCAGGAAATTAGTTAATATGTGTCATGAAAAAGGAATCCGTATCATGCTTGATGCAGTATTTAATCATAGTGGTTACTACTTCCCACCGTTTCAGGATGTTCTGAAAAAGGGTGATAAGTCACTATACAAAGACTGGTTTCACATTAGAGGGTTTCCTGTTAAAACGGAGCCTGCACCTAACTTTGAATCATTTGCATTTACCCCTCACATGCCGAAATTAAATACCGAAAACCCGGAAGTCAAAGCATATCTGTTAAAGGTTGCTGCCTACTGGATTGAAGAATTTGATATCGATGGCTGGCGTCTTGATGTCGCGAATGAAGTGGATCATCAGTTTTGGCGGGAGTTCAGGCAAGAAGTGAAGGCCATAAAGCCTGACGTTTATATATTAGGAGAGATATGGCATGACTCGATGCCTTGGCTGCAAGGTGATCAGTTTGATGCGGTAATGAATTATCCATTCACACTCGCAGCTCTTGATTATTTAGCAAAAGATACGAAAAATGCAGATGAGTTTGCAAACCAGGTTTCAACTGTCCTATGTTCATACCCGGAAAATGTTAATGAAACAGCCTTTAACTTGCTGGGAAGTCATGATACTGAGCGTGTTCTTACATTGTGCAACGAGGACAAACAAAAGGGAAAATTGTTATTTTTACTACAAATGTCGTTTCCGGGAACACCTTGTATTTATTATGGTGATGAAATTGCCATGACAGGTGGAGAAGACCCGGACTGCAGAAAATGTATGAAATGGGATGGAAAACAACAGGATTTATATTTAAAAGCCTTTGTCAAAAAATTAATTAAGCTGCGGAAAACCGAGCCAGCATTTGGCAGTAAAGGAGAGTTTAGCATTGTGGAGTCAAGTGCTAAAACAAATCATCTTGTATACACAAAATCATTTAACAATGAAGTGATCTATTTTGTAATCAACCCTTCAAGTAAGCCTATATCAGTAACGATAAATGGGAAAAAGGCTACTAATCTATGGACCGGCAAGCAGGTTTCAGCAGATGACAATCTATTAAAGCTAGATGCAGAAGCGAATGACTTTTTAATCATGAAAATGTAATGGAGGTGAAACTATGACCCGCCAATGGTGGAAAGAAAGTGTTGTTTATCAGATCTATCCGCGGAGTTTTAACGATAGTAATAATGATGGCATCGGTGATATCAATGGGATTATCCAAAAACTTGATTACTTAAAGGAACTTGGGATTGACGTCATCTGGCTCTCCCCTGTTTACGAATCACCAAACGATGACAACGGGTACGACATTAGCGATTATACAAAGATAATGAGTGACTTCGGTACAATGAAAGACTGGGACAGAATGCTACACGAAATTCACAAACGTGGCATGAAATTGATTATGGATCTGGTAATTAACCATACATCTGACGAGCATAACTGGTTCGTCGAATCACGAAAATCAACAGACAGCGCCTACCGTGATTATTACATCTGGCGTGATAAGCCAAATAATTGGGAGTCTGCATTTAGTGGATCGGCCTGGAATTATGATAAGGAAACCAGCCAGTATTATTTACACTTATTTTCACAGAAGCAACCTGACTTAAACTGGGAAAACCCAGATGTTCGAAATGACCTGTATACAATGATGAAATGGTGGCTTGATAAAGGTGTTGATGGCTTTCGAATGGATGTAATTAACTTTATTTCGAAAGACCAGCGCCTGCCAAATGGTGAAACAAATAACGGAAATCTATATACATCAGGCCATCCCTACTACATGAATGGTCCGCGTGTCCATGAATTTTTGCAGGAAATGAACCAGAACGTGTTAACAGACTATGACATTATGACGGTTGGTGAAATGCCAGGTGTCACACCAGAGCAAGCCAAACTGTACACTGCAGAAAGCCGCAATGAATTGGATATGGTCTTTCATTTTGAGCATATGGACATTGACTCTGGCCCAGGTGGGAAGTGGGATATCAAACCTTGGTCTCTTGTTGAATTAAAGCAAATTCTATCAAAATGGCAAACCGAACTGGAGAATGAGGGGTGGAACAGTTTATATTGGAATAACCATGACCAACCGCGAGTTGTATCCAGATTTGGAGATGATGGTGCCTACCGTGTCGAATCAGCAAAAATGCTAGCAACTACCTTACACATGATGAAAGGCACACCCTACATTTATCAAGGTGAAGAGCTTGGAATGACTAATGTCCGTTTTAATCAAATAGCAACCTATCGTGACATTGAAACGTTAAATATGTACGAAGAAAAAGTAAACGAAGGTATCGAAGAAGATGCATTATTAGAAACAATTCATGCAAAATCACGTGATAATGCACGTACCCCGATGCAGTGGGACTCTAGTACGAATGCCGGGTTTACAGGAACAACACCATGGTTCCAAGTTAACCCAAATTATGTTGATATTAACGCTGCAATGGCAGTTGCTGATCCAGACTCAATCTATCATTACTACAAGCAGCTTATTGCTATACGAAAAAAATATCCGATTATTGTTTGTGGATCTTACGAATTGCTTGCACCGGATAGCGAAAAAATCTTTGCATATACGAGAAAACTTCGAGATACACGCTTGTTGGTGGTAAGTAATTTCACAAGTGAATTCGTCCATTTTAATATACCAGAAGATTTCCTAACAGCCACTAAATTAATAGGAAATTATCACGAACGTAATGAGAGTTTAGGAGAAAAACTGGAGTTAAATCCATATGAATCTTGTGTATATTATGACGCTGGTTCCTAACCGGGACCAGCATTTTGGGTGACTGTCAGCACCATACAAGCGCCCGTTGCATACCTTACTACTGATAAAACTCCAGGGGGAATGCAAACATGTATTACACGATGGTCCCAGTAGCCTATGCTTATCCACCAGTAAATCCAAATGGTATGCAGCATCCTTATAATTTAAATCATCCAGAAGGACTTCCACGACATAAATCATCCAAAAAAGATAATACGAATTCCAATCAAAAAGCTGGTCACACACATGCTCATTATGGTGCAACAACCTGTAATGATAAACATACCCATTTACATCCAGGTGTCACCAGTACACCAATCGAGACGAATGAAGGTCACGTACACAAGATTTACGGAAACACAACGTTTGATGATGGGCACATTCATTATTATGAAGCCCAAACAAGCCCGCCAATCCCATTAGGTAATGGTCATCATACCCATTACGCCGAAATAAAGACAACTGAAAATGATGGTCATACCCATACGATAAAAGGATACACACGGGCTTCGAAAAGCTAAGTTGGGGAGTTAGAATTCGCATAATAATTAGCATACATTTCGCCTTGTTGGTGAAGAATCCATTTTCAACGGAATGATTAACCGCTTCGAGTGTCTGGCGGATCCTCGTTCCAAGCGGCAAAACTTAACCCTCTTTAAACATATTCCTTCCAGTTTAAGTACAACGATTACATACTAATAACATCCATAAATAACTTACCCCCTGTACAGATGCTCTCTATTGAATACAAATACTTAATTGAGTTAGACTATACCAAAATACGTAAAAGGAAAAAGGTGGTACCTCTATGTCCCAAGAGAAATTTACAAACAGATTGGCTAATGAAAAATCACCATATCTGTTACAGCACGCAGAGAACCCTGTTGACTGGTATCCATGGAGTGAAGAGGCATTCGAAAAAGCAAGACAGGAAGATAAGCCGGTATTCCTTTCCATCGGCTACTCTACTTGTCATTGGTGTCATGTGCTCGCCCATGAATCATTTGAAGATGAAGAGGTCGCTGCATACTTAAATGACCATTATGTATCTATTAAAGTCGACCGGGAAGAACGTCCAGATATAGATTCTGTCTACATGACAGTTTGTCAGATGATGACAGGGCAAGGTGGCTGGCCACTATCTATTTTTATGACACCAGAAAAAGTGCCGTTTTATGCTGGCACCTATTTTCCACGTGAAAGCAAATACGGGATGCCCGGCATCATGGAAGTATTCACGCAATTATATCAAAAATACAAAGAAGACCCTGATCATATTAAAGAAGTTACCAAGAGTGTGACGGATGCCTTAGATAAAACAGTCGCAACTAAAAGTGAAAACAGATTAACACAGGAAATGACCGATCAGGTATACAAGCAGCTTGGGAAACGATTCGATTTTACAAACGGAGGGTTTGGATCAGCACCTAAATTTCCTGTGCCGCAAAACCTGTTATATTTATTGCGTTATTATCATTTTACAGGCAAATCTGCTGCTCTCAAAATGGCTGAAAGTACATTGCAGGCCATGGCAAATGGGGGAATATATGACCATGTTGGATTCGGATTCTCACGGTATTCTACTGATGAAAAGTGGCTCGTTCCTCACTTT
>JBDNGJ010000087.1:0-5887 GCA_041689365.1 Virgibacillus sp. | reverse complement strand
TGAATCGCCAGAAGAGAGAGCTGAATCAACAGAAGGAGATACTCATTCACCAGAAGAGGATGCTGAATCACCAGAAGGAAGTACTGAATCAACTTACAAATAAGAAGAGCATCAAATTGCTGTACAATTCGATGCTCAATTCGCCTTACATTCTCTAACTAGTTACAATCGTTTCTCTAGTTTAGTCTTCTCTTCCTCAAATCCTGGTTTGCCAAGCAGTGCGAACATGTTTTTCTTATAAGCCTCGACACCAGGCTGGTCAAATGGATTAACGCCTAGCAGATAACCACTGATTGCGCATGCTTTCTCGAAAAAGTAAACCATGTAACCGAATGTGTATGCATCAAGTTCTGGTAATTCGATAATTAGATTGGGGACATTTCCATCGGTATGTGCCAGTAAGGTTCCTTGAAATGCTTTCTCATTGATGTCGTGAATTGTATTTCCAGCAAGATAGTTAAGTCCATCCGAATTTGCTTCATCTGATTCCAATGTTATTTCTTGTCTGGACTTATTCACATGTAATACTGTCTCAAAAAGGTCACGTCGTCCGTCCTGGATGTATTGCCCCATCGAGTGAAGGTCTGTCGTAAAGTTTGCTGAAGCTGGAAAAATTCCTTTTTGATCTTTTCCTTCACTTTCACCAAACAGTTGTTTCCACCATTCGGATACGTATTGAAGATGTGGTTCGTAGTTAACAAGCATTTCGACTGTTCTCCCTTTTTTATATAGTACATTCCTGATTGCGGCGTACTGATATGCCGGATTTTTTGTTAGGGATGGCTCTGTCAAATCGTTCATGGCTGCTTGTGCGCCTTGCATCATTTTATCAATAGATACACCACTGACTGCAATAGGTAATAATCCAACAGCAGTTAATACAGAATAACGTCCACCAACATCATCTGGAATAACGAAGGATTCATATCCTTCCTCGTCTGCAACTGTTTTTAACGCACCTTTTGCCTTATCAGTTGTTGCATATATACGTTTCGTTGCTGCTTCTTTACCGTATTTTTCCTCAAGGAATTTCTTGAATATCCGAAATGCTATAGCTGGTTCAGTTGTCGTTCCGCTTTTGGAAATGATATTAATCGATACATCTTTTCCCTCAAGCACATCAAATAACTCTTTCATATACGTTGAACTCATATGGTGGCCAACAAAAATAACTTGAGGCGCTTGCCGTTTATCCTTGGACAGAAGGTTTTGAAAAGAATGGTTAAGCATTTCAATCGCTGCTCGTGCACCAAGATACGATCCACCGATTCCGATTACAAGTAGTATATCAGTGTCTTGTTTTATTTTGTCAGCTGCTGACCTAATCCTGGAAAACTCCTCTTTATTATATGTTTCAGGTAAATCAACCCACCCTAAAAAGTCACTTCCCGGTCCGGTTTTATTATGTAATGCATGGTGCGCAGACGTTACAAAATCCTGTGAATTATCAATTTCGTTCTGATTGAAGAAACCTAGTGCTTTACTGTATGAAAAATTAATATGTGTCATGTTTTCCTCCTTCAATAAGCTTTCATTTTTTACTTTACCGAAGTGATATTGTGAAATCAAGAAAGAGCTTGTATATATTTTACCGAATGTGAAAAACTATGGGAGAGAACATGAGTAAAGGAGGTTTGTTGAAATGAGTGGAATACAACGGGCATGTTTAGCATTAACCGTTATTGGCGCAATAAATTGGGGACTTATCGGATTATTTCAGTTTGACCTGGTAGCTGCAGTATTTGGTGGCGGTGAACAGAGTGGTGCTTTTGCACGTGTTATTTATACGTTAGTAGGAATAAGCGGTCTGGTAACATTGTCATTATTATTCAAACCAGATGAAGCTTTTGCTGATCACCCTGAGCCTCGTACAGATACTTAAATATTAAAGCAAAAAGAGGCGTTTCCAAGTATTGTTGACTGTGTCAAAAACACACTTGAGAAAGCCTCTTTTTTTAATCATTATTTTTTATTATAAGATCCTTCTGACTGTTCAATCCATTCTTCCAATTTGTCTTTTAATGTATTGAATCCTGCGTTATCGTTTTCTTGTTGCTTTGGTGCTTGATTCTTTTGAGGTTTTGGACGGTTCTTAGGTGCTTCTTCTGTAGCACGAATTGATAATGAAAATTTATTATTTTCTTCATCCACATTCAAAACTTTTACTTTTACTTCGTCCCCGGTTGTTAAATGATCATTGATATCTTTAACATACCCATGTGTTACCTCAGAAATATGCACTAACCCTTGAATTTCTTCGTCTAAAGCAACAAATGCACCATATGGCTGAATACCTGTTACTTTTCCTTCTAATATCTGACCAGTCTCAAACTTGTCTGACATGCTGAACAACTCCTATACTCTATTCGATTCTTTTCACACAATAAAATATTTTAGCATAAATTTCGATTCCAAGCAAAAAATAATAGAAATTTACTAAAGGAGTGAGCACATGGTTCCGATAAATTCAGAAGTTAAAAATAAAATATATCCATTGTATGTGTTAGAAGAACGATTAAAGCCTGAGGGGTTTGTAATTGGGTCAAATTGGGATTATGAAAAAGGATATTTTGATATGAAAATTGATGATGATGGTGTTTATTATTTTTTAAGGATACCATTCTATGCTGTAGCGGGATCACTTGATTATCCCGGTGTAACAGTACGAGTTGATCAGCCGTTTTTACTCGCGCACCAGTATCAACGAGGATTTGATGAGGAAGGAGTTGGCGGAGCTTTACGTGGTGCGTTTGACCAGTTTCAGTCTCCGGTAAATGCAGATGCTGATGTACCTGATGAATACGTTGAAACAGGAAGAGAAATCATGAAAAAGGTAGAGCGGCTTCTTTTACCAGGAAGTTAATGTCAAAAGAATATCCCCTTTTTTAAATGTCGTATCTTTTGGAGGGTTAATCACCCAATCGTCATCGCGTATAAAACCAAACAAAAGCTCTTTTTTGTCCAGGTAAAAAATAATCCCATTTTTAAAAGTGGAATCCTCCAGTTGTTCCGGAAGGGGTAGGTGTGAAAATTGCTGATTGTTTAATACATTTAGTACTGTTTCAAATGGTCTTGTGTTTTTAAGGTGGTAAAGCTCATGATAAAATAAAGTACTCATGAAATCATTTGACCGGATAATAGTGTTCGCTCCAGCACGAATTGCATTCTCAATTTGTGAAATAGAGAGAACCTCTGCGTTAATTGATACATGCTGATTATTTCCGCGAATTGCTACTATTGCCAAAATAGTTGTAATGTCAGCCTGACGCTCTTTTTTAGTGATATCGGAAGCTATAATAACTGACTTGGCCTCTTGAATGTTAGCTTGTATTAACGTTGAATCTTCACTTGGATCCCCATGGATAAAGTGAACAGGATAATGCTGATATGGCAGATGATCAAGCGTTCTATCAATCAGGACGATTTCCTCTTTAGAATCCTTCGTATCAATCATATTCACTAGCTGCCTTGTCCGTTCATTCCACCCAACTATTACAATGTGATCTTCACCTTTAAATTTCACCTTTCCTTTTGACAAATCCTGTTCATGCTGAATGGTTCCGGCTGACAAAGTCATTATGTAAAATGTCAGTAGCCCACCACCAGAAAGAATGAGTAGTATGGCAATAACCTTTCCGAGGGGAGTTAATGGAACGAAATCACCGTAACCAACCGTTGCCCCTGTAATAAAAGCCCACCAAATTCCATCAAATACCGATGGAAATGCAGACGGTTCAACAACGTGAATAATAACCCCAAAAAAAGTCATTACCACAAATATAGATAGCAGAAGCCTAACAATAACAGGTAGTCTGAAATAGATATGTTTGAAATATTCAATACTCATTATATATTGCACCTTAGTCCATTAATTATTTTACATACTAGTATGGGCAAAGGTATTAATGATATATACACGATAAGCAAAAACTCACCGGCTAAGAGGTGAGTTTTCCAGGTTAGACTTGCTCTAGCTTTTCTTTGATACTAGTATATACTTCCTGCCAGATATCCTGATTGTCACGGAATGATTTTGTCATAAATAAATACATTTCTTTTGATTTTTCCTCATAGTCATCTGCCTCTTTTGGAGGGAGGTTGTCACGGGCATCATCTAAATATTGTTGTATTGCCTTCGCCCTGGGTCCCCATTTTGCAACTTCATTTCCAGATTCATCAATAAAAATAAAGATAGGAATGGAACGTGCCTTACCATTTGTTAAATATTGATCCATTAACTCCAAATTTTCATCTCGCAGAAGCATTTTAACTGGAATATTAGCCTGTTCAGCAATGCGAATTAAAATCGGGATATTCAACATTGCGTCGCCACACCAATCCTCGGTTAATACAATTACACGGATATTTTTGTCTGGAAGTTTTTGAAAAAACTGTTTGTCTGCAGGTGGTGTGAAGTGATCATAAATATGTAATAAATTTTGTTTGTTTTTTTCCATTGACTCGATGTAGGCATCAGGTGTGATACCTTTTTCATACCAATGATTTAAATCCATTGCCTTACACTCCTTTGTCTATTCCTTTAAAAGAGTGTACCCAATATTTCCTGTAACGTAAACAAAAGTGCTCTTTTGTATAATTTTTTGTTATGATTAGTGTGGAAGACTTTAAGGAGGTAGTTTTAATGGAGCAAGCAAACAGGGATTTTTTGATGGAGTTATTAGATACGCCATCTCCATCAAGTAATGAAATGGAGATTCAAAAAAAGTGGATTAACTATGTACAGGACTTTGCAGATGAAATTAGAACGGACAACGCTGGTAATGCTATTGGAGTAATTAATCCAAATGCATCATTTAAAGTGTTGCTTGCAGGTCATTGCGATGAAATAGCATTAGTCATTAATCGAATTGACGAAGATGGATTTTTGCATTTTGATAAAATGGGTGGGATAAACCCAAAGGCCGCTGTTGGAATGAAGGTTACTGTACTTGGATTCAACGAAGAAGTAACAGGCGTAATTGGTGTTAATGCACAGCACCATGGTGGTTTAAAAGATGACTTTAGCTTAGAGGATCTGTTTATAGATTGTGGTTATAAAACGAAAAATGAAGCTGCAAAATTTATTCAGATTGGTGACTTGGCTGTTTATAAAACAGAACCGGAAATATTGATGGACCGTTATGTTGCTGGTCGTGGATTGGATAATCGGACGGGATCATTCATTGTTGCTGAAGTATTGAAGCAGCTATCTGAAACAGGGTGCAATGTTGGTGTATATGCAGCAAGCACAGTCAATGAGGAGACAAACATGGGTGGTGCTTATTTCGCTGCTGCCGGGGTTGAACCGACAATGGCAATTGCATGTGATGTGACATTCTCGACTGATTATCCTGGTGTCAATAAAAATAAGCATGGGGACATAACTCTTGATGGTGGCCCTGTTTTGGCAAAAGGTGCACCAATCAACATTAAAATTAATAATTTATTGGAAAAAACAGCAAGGAAGTTAAATATGGCTGTGCAATACGAGCTAACACCAAGGATGACTGGTACAGATGCAGACAGAATGCGCTTAACAGGTCCTGGTGTACCCGTCTCATTAGTATCATTACCACTACGTTACATGCATTCTCCGGTGGAAACATCAAGTTTAAGGGATATTGATGAAGAAATTGAATTGCTCGTTACGATGATTGCTGATCTTACTGGTGAAGAAAGCCTTAATCCATTGGAAGACTAAAGTTAATAAAACTATAAAAATCTCAAGCCTCAAAAGGGTTTGAGACTTTTTCGCGAGTGGCAGCACATACGCTATAGGGTGCAAGTCCCGAATGCGCCGTACAGCCGGTAAGCAGTAGCTGACAGGTAGTGCGCTGACCGTGAGGTAGCGTGCGGAGGACTTGAAGGCAAACCTCTGAACAGAGCT
>JBDNGJ010000086.1:0-5692 GCA_041689365.1 Virgibacillus sp. | reverse complement strand
GGTTCACGCAACTGGAACAAACAACGAATCAAAATAGCCCGCATTCATGAGAAAATCGCAAACAAGCGCGAAGATTTCCTGCATAAGACCTCTACCGCTATCATTAAGAACCACGATGTGATTGGAATCGAGCGTCTGCAGGTATCGAATATGATGCAAAACAGGAAAAACGCTCCATCCATTGCTGATGTGTCCTGGTATCAATTCAAGGTCATGTTGACATATAAAGCTAAATGGTACGGCAAGACTGTTGTGGAAGTAAGTAAAACCTTTCCCAGTTCGCAGCTGTGTTCGTGTTGCGGCTATCAAAACAAAGCCGTTAAAGACCTGCGTGTGCGTGAGTGGACCTGTGTGTGTGGTGCACATCACCATCGAGATATCAATGCAGGATTAAACCTTAAAAACGAAGCGATAAGACTTCTAACCGCAGGAACTGCGGGGATAGCCTAATCCATAACTGGCGCTTACGCCTGTATTCTTAGGAATCCCCCACTTCAATCAGACCGTAAGGTTGATAAGTGGCGGGTAGTTCAAGTATTCGCAGCAAAAGCAACAATTGAATTGCTCGACCCCTCCAAACGAAAAGGTCAATGATATTTTGTCTCTTGTGAAAACGGAGATTAAAGGTAAACCGGATGGACAATGGATTGTAGGGGCTGGGTATGATAACACAAAGCTTGCAGAGAACCGTCATATAACCCGTACAGACTTAGATGAAGTTGCTCCAGATCATCCAGTATTTATTCGGCACATTTCCGGACATCTTGCTGTCGTAAATTCAAAGGCACTTGAGTATTGTGAAATATCTGAAGCTGTTGAGAACCCCCCCGGAGGACACTTTGGACGTGATGCGGATGGTAAACTTGACGGTATACTATATGAGTTGCCGGTGTTAGAACGTGTCATGCATCGAATGCCTCAGGCAACTACGGATCAGTTGGAAGCAGCAGCACATGATTATTTGAAGGAAGGGATAACGACTAGTACGGATGCAGCTGTAGGTCTTGATTTAGGATATGAAGAATACAAGGCACATATGGAAGCCGTACGTACTATGAAAAATCCATTGTATATGCGCTATATGATCATGCATCACTTATTTGATGAAGATGGTGAGTTTTCGGGACTAGATGCAGAGGAAATGGCCCAGCAAATTGAAAGCGATACGAATGGTCGTGGAAAATTGGACAGTGTAAAGCTCTTTCAGGATGGATCAATCCAGGGGCGAACGGCTGCATTGCGTGATGGTTATTATGGAGACGAGTATTTTAATGGTGAGCTAATACATTCTCAGGAAACCTTGAATGCATTATACCAGCGATTTCACAATGAAGGGTTTCGGATTACAACACATGGGAATGGTGACCTGGCGATTGCTTCCATTATTGAAGGCTATTCGAAAGCATTGGACCTGCGACCTAAAGAAAATCACCTTCATCGAATTGAACATTTACAAACTGCAAGAGAACAGGATTTAGAAAGAATGGCCAAGTATGATATTGCGACATCTGTTTTCATTAATCATGTCTATTATTGGGGTGATGATCACCGAGATATTTTCCTGGGCCCAGATAGGGGAGCAAAAATAGATCCACTTGCAAGTGTTTCCAATCATGGAATACTTTACACACTGCATTCTGATTGTCCGATCACACCTATTTCTCCACTATTTTCTATATGGGCTGCCGCAAATCGTCTTATACGGAATGGATATGTGCTTGGTGAGGATGAACGGATATCCATACTTGAAGGCTTAAAGTCCATGACGATTTACGGTGCAAAACTCAATGGTACAGAAGATCTTAATGGTTCTATTAAAGAAGGAAAGCGTGCTGATTTTGCAATATTGGATCGGAACCTGCTTGAAATAGACCCAATGGAAGTTAAGGATGTTGTCATTGAGTCAACAATGATTGACGGAGAAGTAGTATTTGATCGTAAGCAGGAAAATAAGTAATATTAAATAAAATAACCCCCTAGTTAATGCAACTAGGGGGTTAGAATTTATTTATTTCACTTTACTGACTGCTTTTACTTTCTCAACCCAGCCAAACGGGTCTTCCTGCTTTCCATATTGAATACCTGTTAATGTGTCATAAAGTTTTTTAGAAACTGAGCCTGTTTCCGCATTGTTAATTACGATATGGTCGCCATTCCATGTTAGCTGGCCAATTGGTGAAATTACGGCAGCTGTACCAGCCCCAAATGCTTCCTCCAGTGAACCGTTCTCGTGTGCCTCATATAATTCCTGCATGGAAATTCTTCGTTCAACAACAGGAATATTCCAGTGCTTTAATAATTCAATCACAGAGTCCCTCGTTACACCTTTTAAAATACTTCCATTTAATTCGGGGGTCACGATTTCTCCATTTATTTTAAAGAACACATTCATACTGCCTACTTCTTCAATGTATTCCCTCTCAACTCCATCAAGCCATAAAACCTGTGCATATCCACTGTTTGCGACTAGTTCCTGTGCTTTTAAACTGGCAGCATAGTTTCCGCCTGTTTTTGCCTCACCAGTTCCACCTGCTACTGTGCGTACATATTTATTCTCCACAGCAATTTTGACAGGATTGATTCCCTCTTTATAATACGCACCAACTGGCGATAGGATAACAATAAATTTATAATGTTTGGATGGTGCAACACCAAGGTAAGCCTCAGTGGAAATAATAAAAGGGCGAATATAAAGCGATGTTCCATCAGCTTGTGGAATCCAATCCTTTTCAATACCGACTAGTTGTTTAATTGCTTGCAGCGCAAAATCCTCGTCAATCGGCGGAATACAAAGCCTGTCGTTCGATCGGTTTATCCGTTCAAGGTTTTTCTCCGGTCGGAACAGTTGAGCTTCCCCATCTGGATTAAGATATGCTTTCAACCCTTCAAAAACGGATTGACCGTAATGGAATACCATTGAAGAGGGGTCAATCGAAAGTGGTTGATACGGTATAATACGTGCATCATGCCACCCCAAAGAATCTGAATAATCCATGATAAACATGTGGTCGGTGAAGATTCTTCCAAATTCCAATTCATCCGACTTAGGTTTTATTTTTCCTGTTGAACAATAATCTACTTCAATTGAATGATTATCCATGTCGCTAGCCCCCTATGGTGTAAAAATTTGATATTAATGTTACGGCATATTTTATGTTTATGCAATACTAAATTGTGATAATTATTTAACTTTTTAGACGGATACGTATTTTTTCAGTTATTTATCCAATTATAATACGTCAAGACTAATGGAACCAATGCTACCAAAGGATGCCTGATATTTCCCTTTTTGCAGTGGTTTAGGCAAAATGAATGTACCAGAAGAGATGATCATTCCTTTTTGAATGGTGCGCCCGCTTTTAGCTAGTTCTTGGATAAGCCATTGAATGGCATGGACAGGATTATCAAGCACTTCTGTCGATGGACCCTGCGCAATAATTTCGTCATTCAATGTCAGTTCTGCATCTATAGTTGCTAATTGATCATAAGATATTCCTTCGACTGGTTCTCCAACAACCACATTTCCGGCAACTGCACTATCTGCAATAACTTGACCTAAACTGAGTTTTGGAAACCAGTTAGTGAAACGCGAATCCGGAATTTCCAGTCCTGGTGCAATGCTCGTTTTTTGTAAAATAGACTGCACGTCATCTGCTGCTGATAGGTCTTCAAGTGCAATAAACATTAACTCAATTTCAATAAGAGGGGAGAGCATTTTATCTAATTCAATCGACCCGTCAGAAAGATTCGTTTTTGTTAATGCACCGTATAGAGGTGTAGTCGAATTGAACAATTGCTGTGTTTCTTCACTCGTTAAGCTTATTTTATAGCCTATCAAGTTATCATTGTCGTTTACTGATTTCTGCTCAGTAAGCTGATGCTGGATATTGTATGCATCTACTTTACTAATTTCTTTTGGAATCTCTTCCTTGGAAATAGCTTGTCCAAGATTGTATGCATTATATAGTATGTTAGCCAGATTAGTAGTATCGGTCATTGCTCTAGCCCCTTTTTTATATAGTTGATAAACATATTAACAGAAAGTTACCTGTTGTGTAATGTTTAAGGATTATGTTATGTGTATATTTTCCAATTTTTAGTGAATATTATTTTAATGAAACTTACTGAAAAGTGGTGATGTTATGCAAAGGCATATTATTAAGGGTGTATTGGTTTTTCTTATTCTGATGCCAATGAGATTAACAAACGCAGAGGAAATGGAAGTTGAACAACAACACAATTGGGAAGAATCCGGCACTAATCACGAAGTTATTCAAACAGAAACACACAATTATTATTACTGGAAAAATTTTATCAGGCAAACAGGTACTTGTGAAATCTCACTTAAACTAAAAACAGTCGTGTATTACTGTGACTTGCATAATCATACAAAGACAAAGTCAAACATTGAGGAAAGGCTGCACAGTGAAAAGCATTAATACTGATAGAAAGAATGGTACCCTCTATTTTTACTACTATCGATTTTTAGTGATGAAAAGTGTCATCAGCCAAAGAAAAATACTTTTAATTCTAATGCCACTTTTATCCTTCGGGGGTCGATTATGGTAGTAGAAAAGATAATTTTATCCTATAATGTGATTAATCCTACTTGACTGAAGGATTATCAAAAGTGTCCATCGAACAATTAAAATAGATGAATAAAACAGTAATCGTGTGAACGGAGGGGAAATATGGCCGAATCTATTGAACTTATGGAAAATGCCGAGGAATTTTATTTTCCGGGAAACAAAACAGGTGTGCTAGTTATCCATGGCTTTACTGGTACGACACAGAGTATGCGATTTTTGGGTGAAAGATTAGCAGACGAAGGCTTTACTGTTTATGGACCAAGTCTCAAAGGGCATGGAACTAGTCCAGAGGATATGGAAACTACAGCATATCGTGATTGGATTCGATCAGTAGGGGATGCATTAGAAATATTAAATAAGACGTGTGATGAAATTTTCGTAACAGGTTTATCCATGGGTGGAACGTTAACACTCTATGTAGCGGAGAATTCTTCCTCAATCAAAGGAATTATGCCCATTAATGCTGCAGTGCATATGCCTGATTTAATCAAAACATATGATTCACTTCGGGATACAAAGACGCGGTTTGTTGATGGTATTGGATCTGATATAAAACAAGAAGGCGTTGAAGAACTCGCATATGCAAAAACGCCGGTAAAGTCAATGAAGGAACTAATCGCCCTGTCGATGATTGTCAGAGGGAATCTATCAAAGGTAGAAACACCAACAATGATATTTTCGTCAATGGTTGATCATGTTGTACCACCGGAAAACTCACAGGAGATATACGATTCAATCTCATCCAATGACCGTGAACTGGTAAAGCTTAAGAATAGTTATCATGTTGCAACACTGGACAATGATAAAGGATTGATTGCTGAAAAATGTGTGGAATTTGTAAAGGGAATTACCAAGAATTAGGGTTATTAGCTTCTTGGCAATTTCTTAATCTCTATCACGTAGTTCTTCATATGCCTTTAAATAGTTTTGATAGACCTCAACATCAGTCCCGTCTTTTTCCACACCAAATACTCGTTCCAGCGTTATTTTACTTGATTCTTCAAGTGAACAGTCCTTGGTGTTCATAATCAATTTCATATATGACATGAAATAGGCTTTGCTTAACTTTCCTGAATGTATTATGCGCATGTATCAACACTCCT
>JBDNGJ010000085.1:0-31716 GCA_041689365.1 Virgibacillus sp. | reverse complement strand
TTCATTTTTGTAAACGGATACATAAATAAATCACTAGCACAGACTGAAGGGACAATACAGTTACCATCATTGGAAGATGAGGTGACAGTGGTAACAGATGGGGATGGTGTGCCGCATATTAAGGCAGAAAATAATCATGATCTTTATATGGCCCAAGGATACATACAGGCCCAAAACAGAATGTTCCAGATGGAAATGTCGCGCAGGCAAGCATCTGGGATGTTAAGTGAGGTTGTTGGCGAAGCGGCAATTGATCATGATAAATACTTTCGTTCGCTTGGATTAAGGCGCGCAGCTAAAGAATCGTATGCTATCTATTCGGATGAAAGCAAGCAGGTCTTACAGTGGTTTGCCGATGGTGTGAACGCATATATTAAACAGGCAAAAGAAGAAAATACGTTGCCGGTCGAGTTTACACTTATGGGGTCTGAACCAGCCGAATGGACGCCAATTGATTCATTGACAATTGGTAAATATATGGCATTTGACCTTGGTGGACATTGGGAGCGTCAGGCTTTTAACTATTTTGCACTGAGCAACTTTGCTGAAGAGAAGGCATATGAGTTATTTCCAACTTACCCTGAAAATAAACCGACAATTATAGGTGATGAAGAAGTTGATGTGGCAGCAAGTTTTGAAAATGCAGTTATTCCACATGCTTTTAATGGAAGCAATAACTGGGTTGTAAGTGGTGAAAAGTCAAAGTCAGGCCAGCCGTTATTAGCTAATGATCCTCACTTAGGCCTTGCAACGCCATCGATTTGGTATCAGATGCAATTGGAGTCACCTGACGTGAGTGTGAGCGGCGTTATTTTCGCCGGTGTTCCTGGGATTATATTAGGTCATAATAAGGAGATTGCCTGGGGCGTTACAAATACTGGCCCAGATGTCCAGCAGCTTTATCTGGAAAAAAGAAATCCTGATAACCCACATGAATTTTTATATGAGGATAATTGGGAAAAAGCTGAAGTAATTGATGAACCAATCAAAGTTAAAGACGGCAAAACGATAGATTACGAGGTTGTCGAGACACGTCATGGGCCGATTATTTCAGACTTTGCTAATGAGAAAATGAAGGATACAGTTATGTCCTTAAGGTGGACGGCATTGGAAGCGACAACAGAGCTTGAGGCTATTCTGGAAATAAACCGTGCATCTGATTGGACAGAATTTGAGAAAGGGCTGGAAAAATTCCTGTCTCCAGCGCAAAACTTTGTGTTTGCATCAAAAGACGGGACGATTGCTTATAAGGCAAATGGAAATATACCTATTTATGAAAATGGTGAGGATGCACAGTTACCGTTGGAAGGATGGAACAAAGAGAATAACTGGAAAGGATATATACCATTTGATGAATTACCGACCGTAGTAAATCCTGATAAGGGGTTCATTGCGACTGCAAACAATAAAATAATCGGTGATGAATATCCTTATCATATCAGTAATGTTTGGGCACAGCCATATCGGTATGAACGGATTTCTGAAGTACTTGCAGAAGGTGATAACTTAACGGTTAAAGATATGCAGGCATTGCAGATGGATAAGATGAATTTACAGGCACGGGAGTTTGTACCAATGTTTGCAGAAACGTTAGATAGTGTCGAATTAACGGATGACGCGCAAAAGGCATTAGAACTGCTCTTGGAATGGGATTACAGGGATAATGTTGATGCAGCGCAACCACTAATATTCCATAATTGGATGGATGAAATTGAAGCTATTTTATATGATGGTGAAATTCCTGAAGATGTTATGGATTTATTCGGAAGCCGTGGGCAAACAACTGATGAACTGCTGCGTAATGGGAATGAGTCGATATGGATAGAGGAAAATGGCGGTATTAAGGAAGTGTTAAGCGTGTCACTCGAAAATACAATGAATAAATTGTCAGAAGAACATGGAGACGAACCAACAGACTGGCGATGGGGCGACTACCATAAGGTTCAGTTTTATCATCCATTGTCAGATATAAGTCCGGTGCTGGAATTCTTTTTCAATAACGAGGATCCGATTTCTGTAGGTGGAAGCAGTGTTACACTAATGGCTGCGAGCTATGATACCGAAACAGGTATTGTTGATCATGGTGCATCATGGCGGTTTGTGATCGATACAAATGATATGGAAATAGGGTATCATATCGTTGGTCCCGGGCAAGCTGGACACTTCAAAAGTGACTGGTACCATAACCAAATGAATGACTGGGTCGGTGGTGGATATCATGTGACTGAGATGAATGCGGAAAATGGAATGGAACTGATGTTGACGCCTTAAGAAAAATGTAGAGCAAATTCGGGCAATATACTGCTTGACATCACTGGTGTTGGGCAGTATTTATATTCAGATGGAAGGATGAGATGATGAAATTTGGTACGATTGGTACAGGGTGGATTACGGATGCATTTATAGATGCAGCGAATAGTGCCGAAAACTTTATACATAGTGCTGTTTATTCCAGGACTTCGGATAAAGCTAATACGTTTGCTGAAAAATATAATGTAAAGAACGTGTTTACAGACATTGAACAAATGGCAGAAAGCAGTGAATTTGATTGTGTTTATATTGCATCTCCAAATTCGATGCATGCTGAACATGCTAATACATTTTTAAAGAAACAAAAACATGTTGTATGTGAGAAGCCGATATTCTCGAATGTGAAAGAGTGGAAAAAAGCACATCAAGTTGCAGAAGAAAATGGCGTGTATTTATTTGAGGCAATGCGCAATATCCATTCACCGAACTTTAAAAGTTTGAAGGATAATCTTGATAAAATCGGAAATGTTCGCAGTATGTCGTTGCATCTTATTCAGTACTCTTCACGTTATGATAAGTATTTACAAGGGGAAAATCCAAATATTTTTACGACGGAATTTTCCGGTGGAGCTCTTGTTGATTTGGGTGTTTATCCACTATCTGTAGCTGTAGCGTTGTTTGGGGAGCCTGAAGATGTTTCGTATTTTCCAGTTAAATTAAAGAGTGGTGTGGATGGTAATGGCACATTGGTCTTAACGTATACCGACTTCACATGTACGATATTGTGTTCAAAGATATCCAATTCTTACAATGCCTGTGAGATTCAAGGTGAGAAAGGTACATTAATATTTGATGATGTGGGGGAGATAAATAATCCGCGGCTTTTTAAAACACCATCAAAAGAACAGGTAACCCTGGAAGCTGTAAGCCAGGACAACAATATGGTGTTCGAGATTGATCAATTTAGAAGAATTATTGAAACTGGGGATGACCAGAAGTATCAGGAATTGAAAAATATAAGTTATAACGTGCTTTCCATCACAGAGGAAGCTCGCAGACAAACCGGGATAGTCTTTGCTTCTGAAAAATAAGCGAGAGAATGACTGGGGCTATACGAGTCTGGGACAAAAGTGATTTAGTCAAAGTGCAACAAGGCATTCACCAAAAGGCTTGGTGAATGAATGTCTGGTTTTCTAATGTTGCTTAGTTGATGTATACTGCGACGTAGTGTAGAAAAAATTTAAATGCTATGACACCGCTTCGGAAATACATTACGCTTTCCGCGGGCAACGCTTCAGCTTCCTCGGAAGCAAAAACCGCTTCCTGCGGGATCTTCAGCTGTTGCTTTTCCCGCAGGAGTCTCCATGTATTTCCTAAGCTGGGTGTTATTCACTTTATTCTAAAAAACAAACGCATATTGTGATGAACAAAAACAAGGTTTTTAACAATTTAAGCCAGCAGTTGGAATATGCGAGACTCCTGTGGGATAGCGAGGAGGCTGCTGAAAAACATATTTTGGAAAATTTAATTCCCACTTTATATAGTGAATAACAGGTAAAATGATATGTCACTCTCCACTATAAGGTGAATATTGCATGAAAAATTGGGAATTGATTTTTACTTGGTTAAAAAGATGGTAGTTTTTCAGTGGCCTCGATAGCGAGCCTAAGAGACCCCACAGGGAGCGTTCTTTGCGAGCGAGGAGGCTCGTGGTGAGCCCACGGAAAGCGAGTATATTCCAACTGCGTAGTTAGAGAACCTCGCTAAATGATACTAATTGTATCTGTGTCGTTTTATATATCAACTACGTATTAGATCCTGCCATTGAAAATGAGCGTTCTAATCATTTTAATCTGTTGTTATTCATCTTTAAAGTGGAAAGTTTTAGTTATTTGCCTGTCCCGTTTTTCGACTTCTTTATTTCCCTATCATTATTTGTATGTGTATGTCATATACTTAGAAGTTGTTCTTGGAATACTTATTATTACGCTTGCATATACTATTCTGTTGATATATTGCGAGAGGATGAAGTGAATTGTGTGGGATTACTGGGTTAGTTAATTGGAATAATAGCGCTTGGAATGAGCGGCCAGCATTGACTAAGATGACAGAAACATTGTCGTTGCGTGGCCCGGACGATACACAGGTCTGGGTGGATAAGCATGTGGCATTCGGTCATAAAAGGCTTTCTGTTATTGACATTGCAGGTGGTAAACAGCCAATGCATAAAAAGAAAGACGGATCAACTTACACGCTTGTATATAATGGTGAATTATATAATACAGAAGATTTACGAAAAGAATTACGAAATAGAGGCCATGATTTCAGTACAACATCAGATACAGAAGTGCTGCTTACGGCTTATATTGAATGGAAAGAGAACTGCGTTGATTATCTAAATGGAATTTATGCTTTTGGAGTGTGGGATGAGGAGAAGGCACAACTGTTTATGTCACGAGATCGACTTGGGGTTAAACCGTTATTTTTCCATGAAAATTCAGGACATTTTCTTTTTGGTTCTGAGTTAAAGGCAATTTTGGCGCATCCAGATATGAAGGCGGAAGTCGGACGGGATGGACTTGCTGAGGTATTTGGTTTAGGCCCATCAAGAACACCAGGGCATGGAATATTTAAAGGTATCGATGAACTGCGTGCAGGTCATTCGTTAGTTTATTCGAATGACGGACTAAAGGTTTGGCGGTACTGGAATGTGGAGAGCAATGCCCATCATGATTCAGTAGAAGAAACTGCTGAAACAGTACGTGAGTTATTCGTTGATGCTGTTCAGCGTCAGTTGGTTTCTGATGTACCAGTTTCAACATTTTTATCAGGTGGCTTAGATTCAAGCGCAATTACTGCTATTGCATCTGACTATTTTAAAGCAAATGGCAGAGGGCAGCTGTCTACTTTCTCGGTAGATTATGAAGGTAATGATCAATACTTTGAGTCCAGCAAGTTTCAGCCCTCCAGTGATCGGCCATGGATTGAAAAGATGGTTAATCACTTTTCAACTAATCACCATGATGAAGTGATGACAGGTAATGAACTGGCAAGTTTGCTGAAGGAATCGGTTGATTTACGGGACCAACCAGGAATGGCTGATATTGATTCGTCACTGTTATGGTTCAGCAGGCGTATAAAGCAGCAAACAACGGTGAGCTTGTCAGGAGAATGTGCAGATGAAATTTTTGGAGGCTATCCTTGGTTTCATGAGCCAACTGATTCTTCAGACGATGGTTTTCCATGGATGAAATCGCTGGATTCCAGAATAGATTTGCTTCATCCAGAGTGGAAATCAAAATTAAATCTTAAAGACTATGTATATAACCGTTATAGAGAGACGATTGATGAGACGCCGAAGCTTGAAGGGGAGAACACAGAGGACGCACGGCGTAGAGAACTATTCTATTTGAATATGCATTGGTTTATGGCGCAATTACTGGATCGAAAGGATCGGATGAGTATGGGTGCAAGTTTGGAAGTAAGGGTACCATTTGCTGATCATAAACTAGTAGAATATGTATGGAACATTCCCTGGAAAATGAAGAATTTGGATGGCAGGGAGAAAGGTATTTTACGAAAGGCGATGGAAGGTATACTTCCGGATGATGTTTTGTATCGAAAGAAGAGTCCATATCCAAAGACTTTTCAGCCTGAATACACCAGGCAAGTGGTTAACTGGATGAATGAAATTTTAGCTGATTCCAATTCACCGTTATTTAAATTTATAGACCGAAAAAAAGTAGAAGCTATCGTCCAGAGTGAAGGAAAAGAATTCAAAGAACCATGGTACGGCCAATTAATGCAAGGGCCGCAGCTGATTGCACATTTGTGTCAGATTAATTATTGGTTACGTAAATATAATGTAACAGTCCGCGAATAATCACTGGAACTATAAGCAGCTTGCCAAGTCAATTCGACTTTTGGCAAGTTTTTTTAGCTGTTTAGAAAATATAGATAAATTTCTGTTGAAAAGTGCAGTTTAGGCAAGGCTTGCATACAAGTATAAGGAGTTTTAATAAAGCAAAATAAGCTTTCATAAGAATCTCTTAGACGAAAGAAACGCTGTCTAGTTTATTCATTTAGTAATTTGGATAATTTTTGGTGTAACTATACATCCTAACGTTATAATCATTTAATTTTAAAGGTGGAATTGTAGGATGAATATTGCTAATGTCATGACAATTATTGGCTTTGTGGTTGTCATTCTTATTTTAATTATAGTAGTAGTGACAGGTATTTATTTATATAACGTTGATCAGAAACAAAAGCAGCACCCGGTTCTCCGTAACTATCCATTATTAGGGAGGGCTCGGTATTTTTTTGAGAGTATAGGACCTGAATTAAGGCAGTATTTTTTCAATAATGATAATGAAGGCAAACCTTTTTCACGTAATGATTTTCAGCATATTGTAAGGAAAGCCAAGTATAAACGTGATGTTTTTGGTTTTGGGTCACAGCGCGATTTTGAAGCAGAAGGGTATTATATACGGAATTCGATGTTTCCAAAGCTTACTAAGGAACTAAAAATGGATCGAAAAACAAAAGCAATAACAAACCGTTATCTGCTGATTAAGGAACCCATGTTTGCACAAAGAGTGGAAAAGTTAGAGGAACATGAATCTTCCGTGTACCTGCTTGATGAAAAAGATACAATAGTTATAGGTGATCAATGCAAATATCCATTTAAGCTAAGAGGACAGATTGGTATGTCAGCAATGAGCTATGGTTCCTTAGGGGAAAGAGCAATAACTGCACTTTCTGAAGGTCTGGGTATGGCAAAAGGAACCTGGATGAATACCGGGGAAGGGGGACTTTCCGATTACCATTTAAAAGGGGGCGTTGATCTTATCATGCAGATAGGCCCTGGAATGTTTGGCGTAAGAGATCGTGAAGGCAATTTTAATTGGGATGAGTTACTTGAGAAGAGTAAGATTCCGGAATTAAAGGCTTTTGAAGTGAAACTGGCGCAAGGCGCAAAGACGCGGGGCGGACACGTTGACGCTGAAAAAGTTAATGAGGAAATTGCCAGAATCCGTATGGTTGAGCCATTCAAGTCAATTGACAGTCCAAATCGCTTTCCGGAATTTTCTGATATGCCTTCGTTATTTAATTTTATAGAACGGATCAGAGAACATACAGGGCTCCCTGTTGGGATGAAGGTTGTTATCGGGAGTCAGATTGAAGCGAACGAGCTGGCAAAACAGGTTAGAGATACCGGTAAGGGACCTGATTTTATAACGGTAGATGGTGGTGAGGGCGGAACTGGTGCGTCTTATCAGGAACTCACAGATAGTGTGGGTTTACCAATAAGATCTGCGCTGCCTCTTGTAGATAATGCATTGAAAAAATATGGCGTTCGTAATACTGTGAAAATTATTGCTGCGGGAAAATTAATCTCACCGGACAGGGTTGCAATGGCACTTGCGATGGGGGCGGATCTTGTCAATATTGCACGCGGCTTTATGATAACAGTTGGCTGTATTCAAACACTTCAGTGTGCATCGAACATGTGCCCAGTTGGGGTGGCGACTACTGACCCTGATATGCAAAAAGCCCTAGTAATTAGTGAAAAGAAACACCGAACAGCTAACTATGTAATTACGATGCGAAAGGGCTTGTTCCGAGTTGCTGCTGCATCTGGGCTGGATTCACCAGTCCATTTCAAGCGTGAACATGTTATTTATAAAGATGAAAAAGGTAAAACCTGGTCAATGGATGATATTTATCAAACAATGATTGAGGAAGGTGGAGAAGGTTCTGCGAATGCCTAATGTCAGACCCCATTTGGGCCAAGGATCTCCATCATTGACATAGTTTTGTTCTAAATCGAGCTACAGGTCTATAAAACATTTGAATTAGCGGGCCGATTCCAAATGCTACAATAACTGTACCAACACCAATTGGCCCACCGATTACCAGTGCAACAATCATAATCATAATTTCAAGTACTGTTTTGGAAAAAGCAAGACTCTTTCCTGTACGAAAGTGAAATGCCATCATGAGATTATCAATCGGATTACGCGCAATGTTGGACTGAAGGTACAGTGCAACACCAATTGCGATTGATATGATTCCGGTGACAAGCATACCGATTCTATAACTTAATAGGTGGACAGCTAATTCAGCAAAAATGACTTCAAGCCAAAAATCTATGAAAGATCCAATTAAAAACATCGTTATTAAAGCCAGGAAGTCTGGCGTTTTTTTCATCAAAAAGCCGTTTAGGAAAATGAGTAAAATTCCATTGATGAAAACCCAGCTGCCGACAGTCAGCCCCAGGTTCAGTGAAAGACCTACAAAAAAGGCATCCCATGGGCCAGCGCCAAGGTCTGCCAGGATCATCATGCTAATTCCGAATGTAAGGACAACTAATCCTAAAGTATAAAATATGCTTATTATTAATCCGTTCTTCATGCTACACCTACTTGCTGAATTGTCTACTATTTAAATAAAGATTTTCTCGTAGATTCTGTTGCACCTTTTAACCCTCGCATTTGAGATAAATTGCAAAACTGGAGTAGGTTAATTTCTGCTTCTAACTGTAACTATTGTACACTATTTTAGCAAATAGTGTACTTGAATGACATGTTCATACTAACAGAAAATGGTTATATTCAGTTCAGTGTAGACACTTTCTTTCTAATTTGGTGAGCCCATTTGTTGTAGTAGTTAGAATTTTCTAAAATTTATTTGAGTGAAGGATCAACAAGCAAGGATAAATCTAAAAGATCAGTTTGTATATATTTTTAACTGATTTTGATAAACTATTCTATGAGGAAGTTCAAAAGGAAAGGACCAATTATATGACGATAGATGGCAGACATCGGAAAAATATCTATCTAGGACTAGAGGTAGAAGTTATTTTAAAAAAAGATCAGCGGAGTGGTGTACGTACAGCTGGTGTTGTAAAGGATCTCTTGACCAATTCAAGTTATCATCCACACGGAATTAAAGTACGGCTGGAGGATGGACAGGTTGGACGAGTTTGTCCATAAAAAAATGGCAGGATTGGGCTTGGAGCCTAATCCTGCCATTTTTTTAAACGGTTAAACCTAATTTCTTTAATCCATTAACGATTCCATCATCTGAGACGGCAGTTGTCTTATTTTTGGCAAATTGGAAAAGTTCTTCAGGTGCATTTCCCATTGCAAAGCCTTCCCCGACAGCTTGCAGCATTTCTTTATCATTCATACCATCGCCAAAAGCAATCGCCTGATCACGTGGAATATCCAGCAGATCGAGCACTTTATCTACGGCAATTCCTTTGTTAACGTTTTTCCGAATAATATCATAGCAATGTTCAGCACCGGCTACATGAACTGGAGATAAATGAATATTTGCTCCTAATTCATATAGTACAGGCTGTGATGGAGACAAGTTCATCAGTGTTGCTCCTAAGATCTGATCGCTTTTTCCCCTTTTGAAAAGCTCGTTTTTGTGCATCTGAAACGTTTCGATAAAATTGGCGACAAGTGGTCTTGTTAGTGTTGTATAGTAACTTGTATCCCTTGTGTAAAGCACTAGTTCATGATCATTTTTTGCAGCTATATCCAGAAATTGTTCAACAGCGTTCTTATCCATTGGTTCATTTACAACCGTCTTATTATGATGAACTGCAAATGCACCGTTGTATCCGATATAAGAATGAATATCTAGTTCTTTTGCTAATTTATCTATCTCATGCAATGGACGACCTGTTGCAAGGAATACCTCGACACCTTGTTCTTTTACCTTTGTTATAGCATTTCTAGTGGCTTCAGTGTACGTATGATCTGGCTTTAAAATAGTTCCATCAATATCGAGAAATAATAGTTTGTATGTCATGTAAATCTCCTTGTATGTTTTTGGCAGTTAAGAAAGGATACCCTCTTTACTGCATAAGTGCAATTTAAGGCCTGGCGAAATAACCAAGCTTTCTAATATATATCGTATTTTAGCATAGGCTGTCATTAATTTGTGTAAATATGTTTAACTTTCTTCCACAAGGGTTAGATTATTTGGGAGTAGGCAATATTATCTACTTTATAAGCCGTATTAAAAGGAGTGTATAGATTATGGCAAGACTAGAAGGGAAAACAGCAATTATTACTGGCGGAGCTGGTGGTATTGGTAAAAAAACAGCTGAATACTTTTTAAAAGAGGGTGCAAAGGTATCACTGGTTGATATGAAGCAAGATGCACTTGATAATGTGAAATCGGACCTTGAGCAATACGGTGATGTTATGACAGTCAAGGCTGATGTTACGAATGAAGATGAAGTGAAGAATTATGTTACTAAAACAGTAGAAAACTTTGGTAGTATAGATGTGTTTTTCAATAATGCGGGTATTGAAGGGGAAGTTGCCCCAATTGCAGAACAAAAGGTTGAAAACTTTAATAAAGTGCTCACTGTAAATGTACAGGGTATTTTTCTTGGCCTGAAGCATGTGATTCCAATTATGACAAAACAGGAGAGTGGCAGTATTATTAATACTTCTTCTGTAGCAGGGTTAATGGGATCACCTGGTGTTTCCCCTTATGTTGCTTCCAAACATGCTGTTATTGGATTAACAAAGTCGGCAGCGTTGGAGGTTGCAGGTTCGAATGTGAGGGTTAATTCAATTCATCCTTCACCAGTTAATACTCGAATGATGCGTTCGTTGGAAAAAGGCTTTAATCCTGAGGATGCCGAACAGGCAAAAGAGGAACAGGAAAACGCTATTCCAATGGGCCGTTATGGTGAATCTGGTGACATTGCAAACCTAGTAGTGTTCCTAGCCTCTGATGAAAGCAGCTTTATCAGTGGTTCTCAGTATCGTATTGATGGTGGAATGGCAGCACAATAAGAAGTTTTAACAGAAAAAAACTCAACAAACAGGATTAAGGAAGTCCATGATGTGGGGCTTCCTTGATTTATGCAATTTTTAACATGGGTAAAATTTAATAGGTGATCACAAAATAACGCTGAACAGGTTATCGACTGTTCAAAATCCCACGAGGAGTGATCAGTTATGGCAGGTAACAATAATCGTAATGATTTGTTAGTGCCGGGCGCGGATAATGCAATGAATCGCATGAAAGAGGAAATTGCAAGTGAGTTTGGTGTTCAGCCAGGAGCGGACACAACTGCACGCGAAAACGGGTCAGTGGGCGGCGAGATGGTTAAACGTATGATCAAAATCGCCGAATCAAGCATGTCTGACAAAAAATAAGTAGCTTTTAATCAGTCATGTGAAGGTCACCCTAACTGGATACAGTTTGGGGTGGCTTTTTTTGCAGTTAGGAAAGTATAAATCCTTTCTTAATGCATAAGTGCAACAAAGGCTTGGCAATAAGACTAGTTTTCTAAACATTATGAAAGAGTAAGGTTGATGGAACAAAAGTCTCACTTGTATACTTGGGTATACTTTCACATTCTAATTTATTTGTGTATTGTTGTTTTATATACTTTTGAAGTCGGCATGGGAACTTTAACCAGAGCATCTTTTTGAATTTACATAAACATGATTATATGGGGGAAATGAAATGAATGATCAGTTTATGATTGCGCTTGATGAGGAATGGGTTGCATTAATGCAGGAGGCAAAGGCAACGGGTTTAAGTATTGAAGAAATTAGAGATTTTTTACAGGATGAAAATGAAGAAAGTTAATTTTTTTAGCTTTATCGTTCTGTTTAAAGAACGAAATGTCTAGCTAAAAGAATAAAAGCGAACCTAATTAGTGGGTTCGTTTTTATTCTTTTTGAAGTTGTTGAAAAATAATCTGATTTTACTGAACATAATTGCAGGACTTTTTTAGTACGATAGAGAAATATTATGGTATAAGCATTAATATGTTTTAATAGGTAGTACTTTATTCAAATTTGAAAGGAGATGAGAACATGGAGTTTGGGATTCTTTCACTATTGCCTCCGGTTATCGCGATTGTGCTAGCCTTGATCACCCGTAATGTAATACCGGCATTATTTGCTGGTGTCTGGCTTGGTGCAACGATGATGCATGACTGGAATCCATTAATGGGGCTGTACGCAAGCTTTGGTGATTTTATCATTCCCAATGTAGGGAGTGAGTGGAGTGCAACTGTTTTAATTTATTGTGGACTGTTTGGAGTACTAATTGCTTTTTTGCAGAAAACAGGCGGTGCTCACGCTATTGCACATTCCATTTCCAAAAAGGTAAAAACACCAAGGGGAGCACAGAGTTCTACGTTTCTATTTGGTATCATTATTTTCTTTGAGGATTATTTTAATGCACTTACAGTAGGAAGTGTTATGCGATCAGTAACGGATAAAATGCGTGTATCAAGAGAAAAGCTTGCTTATATAGTTGATTCTACTTCTGCACCAATGTGCCTGTTAGCGCCTGTTTCAACTTGGGTTGTTTTTGTTATGGGTCTTATCGGTGCACAATTTGTAGAGCTTGGTATGACAGGTTCGGAGTATATGACATATATTTTCACGATACCATTCAACTTCTACTCGATATTAGCACTTGCCCTTGTGGCGATTATTGTCTTCATGAAATGGGATTATGGTCCAATGGCAAAAGCTGAATACCGTGCACGTACAACAGGTGAAGTGATTCGTAAGGGTGCTGAACCACCATCAGACGACAAAATGGCTGATGATGTAAAATTGGCTGAAGGTCACACACCAAAGAAGCGCAACATGATTGTTCCAATTGTAGTACTTATTGGATTGATTCCACCACTATTCTTATGGACAGGTGGATTTCCGGAAAAAGACTTTGTTGCGGCAGTAGGGGAAGCTGATGGCGGGAAATCAATATTAATCGCAGCTTTTTCTGCAGGAATTGTAGCACTTATTATGGGCATGCAGCAAAAATTGTTTTCATTTAAAGAAGCGATGTCTATTTATGTGAGTGGCTTTAGAAGTATGATGCTTGTATATATTATACTGACGCTCGCATGGTCAATTGGAAGTGTAACATCTGAACTGGGAACAGCAGCATATATTGTTGACTTTGCGGAACAGACAGCATCGCCGGCGATAATCCCAGTACTATTGTTCGTTATTGGTGCAATTGTTGCCTTCACAACAGGTACTTCGTATGGAACATTTGCTATCATGGTTCCAATTGCAATGCCGATTGCTGATTCGATGGATCTTTCCATGTACCTAGCAATTGCAGCAGTTCTAAGTGGAGGGATATTTGGCGACCATTGCTCACCAATTTCTGATACAACTATCCTGTCTTCAGCTGGGTCTGCCAGTGACCACATTGATCACGTAAATACTCAAATTCCTTATGCGATAACGGCAGGTATTTCTGGTATAGTTTCATTCCTGGTTGCCGGAATAACAGGGTCTGCAGTTCTCTCTATTATTGTAGGGGTTATCACGCTAGTTATACTGGCCTTTATTTTAAACAGGATGTGGGGGCAGAAAATACCGAATGAATCGAATTTGGCCGCTTAATAGTGAAGGCTCTTTATAAAAGCTTGCGTCTTTAGTGGTTTTCTAAGAACATAGTTATATGAAAGTAAAAGAGTAACTGCGTATTTTGACAGTTACTCTTTCTTTTGCATGAAACACTCTCTACATTGCTGGGCAGGTGTTTCCGCTTTTAGTTACAGCGATTTATCATCTACTGAGTCCAGCCAATTTTCAATTGAGTCAACGATCGATTCAACGGCTCCTTCTTCAAATGGTGACCGGAGATTAGCTGCCTCGACAAGGCCCAGGAATGATTTTGTTCCACCTAATTTACATAGGTTAAGGTAGTCACGCCAGGCATTATCGCGTTCATCAAGTGATCGTTTCCAGAATTGGAATGCGCACATCTGAGCTAACGTATAGTCAATATAATAAAATGGAACTTCATAAATATGACCTTGACGCTGCCAGAAACTCCCTGCTTCCAAGTAAGCATTGCCATCATAGTCACGATGGGGCAGGTAAACTTCTTCAAGTTCTTTCCATGCCTGTTTGCGTTCATCTGGTGTCCAGTCTGGGTTCTCGTAAACTAGATGCTGGAATTCATCAACTGCAACACCATATGGGAGGAATTGCAATCCTTCTGATAAGTGAGCGTACTTATACTTTTCCGTATCTTTTTTAAAAAACAACTCCATCCATGGCCATGTGAAGAATTCCATACTCATTGAATGAATTTCTGCTGATTCATATGTTGGCATTAAATATTCCGGAATTCCGATGTTACGGCTGGAATAGAATTGAAATGCATGTCCCGCCTCATGTGTCAGAACATCGACATCACCTGAGGTACCGTTAAAGTTCGCGAAAATGAATGGTGATTGATAGTCCTCGATGAATGTACAGTATCCACCAGCCTCTTTGCCTTTTTTTGCCTCAAGGTCCATAAGGTTTCGGTCAAGCATGTACTGAAAAAATTCCTTTGTTTCGTGAGACAGTTCTTCGTACATTTTCTTCCCGTTTTCAATGATCCATTCTGGTGTCCCTTTTGGTGTTGCATTTCCTGTGTTGAATCTAAAGCTCTCATCATAAAACTTGAGTGAATTAAGACCAATCCTCTCTGCTTGTTTTTCGTATAGTTTAGTAGCAAGAGGAACGATTGATTCACGAACTTGTTTGCGAAAAACATCAACCATGTCAGCATCGTAATCGATACGCAGCATTCTTATATAGCCAAGCTCAACAAAATTTTTGTAACCTAATGCTGTCGCGATTTTATGCCGTGTTTTAACAAGCTGGTCGTATATGTCATCAAATTCCTTTGCATGCCCGGCAAAAAATCCTGCACTTGCTTCAACTGCTTCTTTTCGAACTAATCGGTCCTTACTTTCGGTGAATGGAGAAAGCTGTGCCAATGTGTATGTCTCTCCCTGAAACTCTACCTCGGCAGAAGCGACCAATTTTGAGTACTGGGATGATAACCTGTTTTCTTTTTGAAGGAGGGTAATAATTTCAGGTGAAAAAGACTTGATTTGGTAGTCAGCAATTTTAAATAATTGTTTGCCCCATTGTTTCTCCAGTTCAATACGAAAGGGTGATTTTACTAGTTCTTTGTAAAATAACGTGTCCAGCTCTTGTATTTCCGGTTCGATCTCGTCGAAAAAATCCCGTTCTTTCTGATAGTAATCATCATTTGTATCAATCGATGCACGAATATAGACTAGATTAGAAAGGGTGGACAACCTGTTGCGGAATTCGTTTATTTTCGTGATTGCATCATTTTGCTGATCAATTGAATCTGCAATTATGAAGTTATTTATTAGTTTGTTGAACGTTCTCTTTTCCTGCTGTATGTCAGGTCGGTCATATGTATAATTTTCAAAAGACTGCATGGTATTCCTCCTTGTTATACTTATCGTATTCGACATTTTTCGGTAAATTCCTTTTTTGGCGTTTAAGAAATTATAATATCCAGCAGTAAATACTTGCACTCCAAAGTATATAGGGTGCCAGCAAAGCTAGATGATGAGATTTCCTTTAACAGAATAACAGTTTTTCTGAAGAAGGCAAAAATTATCAGTTTATATGTGATATACTATTTTTCTAAAATGATTCGGAGGTTTTTTACATGAAGTCAAAATTTGAACTGACAAAAGAGAAGAAAGCAGGAATGGCTGAGTCAATCAAAAGTTACTTTTCGGAGGAGCGGGATGAAGAGATAGGAGACCTTGCTGCAATGTTAATCCTTGAATTTATTATCGAGGAAATTGCTCCGGTATTTTATAATCTGGGTGTTGAAGACAGTCATGCATATGTAGGTGAAAAACTGGATGATCTTTTTGGGATTATGAAATGAATCTAATACTGAAAAATACGATAACTTAATTGACTTTATAAAAGTAACTAGATAGACTGAATTGTAATAGCAGAATAATATAGTGAGGTGATATTATGTTTGTTACTACTGTGATTATTGCACTTATACTGGTAGTTGTACTGATGATCATAAACATTATCCTGAGTAAGGTATCATCCCAAGACAGATATATCATTTATATGCCAGGGGTTGTGTTGTTCGCAACAGGATTACTCCTATTTATTATGGCAACAGTGGCTGGGAAAATTGAAATAACTGGGTTAGGTCTTGGCGGATGGGGGATAGCGTGTTTGTTCGCTGCAGCAATTCAATTTACTGTTACGTCAATTGTTGACACAAACACGCATTCCTGAATACAGTATCAAAGCTAAAGTGGGAACTGGGACATAACTTAAACTTCCCATTTTAAAGATGAATAGCAACAGGATAGAATGTTGAGAACGTTCATTTGAATGGCTGGATTTAATACGTAGTTAATATATGATGCGACATAAATTAAAGGTACCAAGTTGAAGTGTTTAATATGGCCCCCTGACCGCGCAGTTGGAATATACTCGCTTTCCGTGGGCTCACCACGAGCCTCCTCGCTCGCAAAGGACGCTCCCTGTGGGGTTCTCTTAGGATCGCTGTCCCACAGGAGTCTCGCATATTCCAACTGCTGGTTTAGGAGGTCTAAGATCTTCTTTACATCATCACAACATGCATTTATTTTTTTGAATAAGTGAGCAAAACCCAGCGTAGGAAATACATGGAGACTCCTGCGGGAAAAGCAACAGCTGAAGATCCCACAGGAAGCTGAAGCGTTGCCCGCGGAAAGCGGAATGTATTTCCGAAGCGGTGTTATAGCACTCAACTATTTTTCCATGTTACTTCGCATTTTACAGCTAATAAGCAACAAAAATAAATCCGAACTAAGGTTCGAATTCTATTTCAAGAATTTGAACCTTAGTTCGGATTTTACTTTGACTAAAACATTTTTGTCCCGGCTTTTTCTATTTATTGGCTAAATGACACAGCGGAATCGACAATCTCTTTTGGAACCGTAATAGTATCATGCTTGTTAAATTCACTTATAGTATAGTCCGCTTTATGATACGTTTCAACTTCTCCTATTTCTCCTGAGGTTGTTGATTCATATTCAAATGTATAGCCCACCATATAATGTGAGTTTTTATCGATGGTTATTTCATAAGTTCCATTGACCTCCATATTGTCATAATGCTCCTTTAAAATACCTTCCTGTGCTGCAATCCCAGCCCCCAATACGGCTGATTTATATTCTTCATTTGTACCTGTGAATGCAAGCACAAATTGATCGCCGTTGTCTTTCACTTCAAATGCATCACTAGTGTTGACGTACTCATTTAACTGGTCTGCCTGCAATGTTGTAAAAAGTTTCCCATAGTCCGAATTGGCTGCCATCTTCATCCATTGATCTTGACCTGGTGAATTAATATATAGACCATCTTTGACTTTATAAAGCTCAACAATCCCGCCGGCCCCCGCATTACCTGTTGTCGAAGTCTTCATATACATGTTGGACTGATCCGTTAAACTTAGTTTCACAGTCATTTCAGTTGTTGCTTTTTCATTTTGTCCGTTAATTGTACTGTTATCGGTATATTTTCCTTCTATCAGATAACTGGATATCCCTTTCATTGCTTCTGCTGACTTTAGCAAAATCTGTTTAGCATCAGAACCGACAATACCACCATTCTCGCTGGACTCCTCAGCTTCTTCAGGTTCCTCTTCTTTTGTGCTTTCAGTACTTGTGTCTGACGTTTGTTCATTTGTTTGTTCTTCTTCAGCGACAACATCTTTTTCCGTTTTATCCTGATTGGCATTATCACTGCCACACGCTGCGAGAGCAATTATACAAACTAGAAATAGTAAAGCTATTATTTTCCTCATAGGCCACCTCTTTTAGGGTTATTATCAAACATTACCACACGAAACAAGCAATTGTAATGTATCCTCAAGTATATTAATTTAATTTATATGTTCGGCTGACTCTCGAACTTCTTGTGGTATAATAAGCTCAACGTAAGCGTTGAAGTTACTGTAGGAAAACTCGCTTTTTTCATAGATGTACCCTTTACCAGCTGCCCCAGAGGTGGTCGCTTCATATTTGAGCAAATAGTTTGTTAGATAAAATGTTTGCTTATCAATGGTCAATTCGTAGGTTCCAGTAACTTTCATATTATGATAGAAGTCTCTGAAAAAATCATTCAAGACTTTTTGACCTGCGCCAAAAACGATTTCTTTAAATTCCTCGTCAGTGCCAGAATAGCTTAGGATGTAATGGTCTGCTTCATCAGTTACTTGGAAAAGGGAACTGTAGTGGGAATAAAAGCTTAATTGCTCATCAAAAACAGTGTTGTATAGATTATTAATCGCATACTCCGGCTCCATTGAAAGCCATTTGTCATTCTCTTTCAGGTAATACATTTCTTCATTTAGGTACATTTCCATATTACTGTCCGGCTCATCGTTTGCTTCAATTTTCACGGTTTGGTGGAGCGTTTTTTGTTCTCCAATCATCATATCTGCATCAATATGGATCGTTTCTATGCGTTCGGCATCATTGATAATTGCGTCTGACACAGTGGTGCCACCCATATATAAAACTTCAACATTCTGCATTGCTTCACTGGATTTACGGAGAATTGCTGCAGCATCTGTTAATTTAGCTGTTACTTCTTCACTTTGATTCGTTTCTTCATTGTTTGTATCATCGACATTTGTTGGCTGGTCAGATTGACTGTTATCATCTTTGTTTTCCTGTTTCGTTTTTTCACTAATTGCAACATCATCGTCCGGCTGTTCTGCTTCAGCTTCGTTATCTTCCTCTGATGTCGCATCTGTCTCTTCTACTGTATTTTTGTTGGTTTTGTCATTCGTTTCTTCTTCACTGCATGCGGTCATTAATAATAGGGTGCCCCCAATTAAAATAAAGGCTATTAACTTTTTCATGTGCACACCTCGTTTAGTGTTGGTGCTCAAACTTTACCACACTAAAACTAGTGCTGTAATGTATCCTTAAGTATAAAAAAACAGCCATGATTAGGCTGCTTAGTTAGTCGCATATTTCACTTATGCTCGAGGAAGTGACAAAAGCCATCCAAATTTATTTCAGATATGTTTTGCCGTCACGTTGTTCGATTTTTCGTTCCTTCATGAGTTTTCCTAGGGCACGTTTGAAGGCTGCTTTGCTAATATTAAACGTTCCTTGAATATCTTCCGGGTCACTTTTGTCGCTGAATGGGATGACACCATCACTTTGTTCCAGGTGCATTAAAATGTTATCGGCATCTTCACCCATGCTGTGTTGTCTAAGTGGTCTGAGTGAAACGTTTAGTGTCCCGTCTTCTTTTACCTCGATTACCCGTCCTTCGATCCACTCGCCGAGTCGGGGTTCTTCTTTTCGTTCCGTATGATGAATAAACCCGCGATAGCCATCTTCAGATATAATAGCGGATCCTTCTTTGCTTGTTCGATAGACACGTCCACTGATTGCCTGATTTAACAAGTCTTCTGGAGCTGTGTCCCACTGTCTTTCGACAACACCTTCAGATGCTGGAATTGCCAGTAAACGGTCTTTTTGGTCTTTTCCTAACGTCACGTATAGCATGTCACCGATTATTGGCCAAACGCTCTCGAACAGTGGAAGATCATCGATGGAAACAAGCATTTCTTTTGCTATACCAATGTTTACAAACACGCCAAGACCTGGCATGACTTCTACAACTTCAGACCAGTCGTACTCATCCATTTGAACTGAGGGGAGTTTGGTTGTCGCGATGACCTGTCCTTTCTTATCGGTATAGGGAAAAACTTCAATTTCCTGTTCTGGTTCAAGTTCAGTGTCCAACTCATTATTATGCAATAATACGTCGTCCTCTAATACGTAACCAGTATCAATTTTTCGAAGCACCTTAAGGGTTTGGATCATTCCTATTCTCATATTTTTTTATCCTACTTTCATTATAGTGTGTGTTCAAAAAGGAGGAAAAAAATGATCGAGAAGTTCGAGGCAGCGCAGCTTTGAGTAGCGGAATGTATGCTTTTAATACATGAGCAACGGAAAAGCAAGCTAACGAAGAAATTCGATGTGTCATTTTTACCGGACTTTTTGAACAACCTCTTATATGTATTGGAAAAGGGGTACTCTTACTATAAGAGTACCCCTTTGATTTATAAAGTAACACATAAGTTTCAATTTTTATATTTATCCCGAATTGATTTATCGGGCGGGAAATCACTGTTTACAGGATTTCACTTTTACCGCGGTCATTGTTCCACTGGGGTTTTCTTCCTTAAGCAACGTCAGCCCTACCTGCTCTGACGTCCTTGCGACCCCTTAGTCGCGCCAGTGTGAATAAGATCTTCAAAAACTTACTAGCAGAATGCCAGAATTTCATACTTATTAGTTACTTCATTCATTAACCTATATATAATCTCACAAAAAATTACGTATGTCAACATATTTTTTGAAAAAGCGTTCGATAAAAATCAGGAAGTGACAGGCACCAAAATTCAGGCTGTTGACACACATGTGATAAACTAAGTGGATATTAGGCTAATTGGAGAGTTGTGACTATGGGCTTGTTTTTTCAGGTTGTACTGCCGATAATGGCGGTTTTTGGTTCTGGATTTATTTTGCAGCGGATTCGTATTCTTGATGTAAAGTCATTGGCAACGACTTCGATTTACATTTTCCTGCCTGCATTGGTTTTTACAACATTATATGAATCAAGTTTTAATCAAGGATATACTTATATTATTGTATTTGCATTTTTTCTATTATTTATGATGATTGTTATCAATAAAATTCTGGCACGTATTTTTAGTTGGAATCAATCCGTTGAAAGTGGTTCGATTTTGACTACGGCATTCATGAATGGTGGTAATTATGGTGTACCAGTCATTTTATACAGTATCGGTGAGGCCGCAATGCCCTATGCGATATTTTTCATGGTGCTCCAATCTCTGGTTATGAATGTTTTTGGAGTATATTATGCATCACGTAGTACGAGTGGATTTGCCCGTGCATTTAACACTATTTTTAAGATGCCTGCAACATATGCGGCAGTATTGGCATTCCTTTTCCAGGCAATTCCCTGGAAGATTCCGGGCTCGGTTTATTCCACGCTAACAATGGTGGCCGATGCGGCAATTCCGTTAATGATGGTGATGCTCGGAATGCAGCTTGCCTCAATCACTTCATTAAAGTTTAATTGGCAGGTTATTTTATCAGCTGTGGGTGTTCGTATGGTCGTCTCACCATTGCTTGCATTTTTATTTATCTGGATTTTCCCAGTGGAACCGGTGCTTGCATCAGTTATCATAATTGTTGCAGCAATGCCAAGCGCGGCAACTACAACGATGTATGCGATTGAGTTTGATTCAGAGCCTGATCTTGTTTCCAGTATTACGCTGGTAACAACGCTTATCAGTATTGTAACAGTGACGGTGCTGTTAAATGTAATTGTTTGATGTTTCCACTTTTAATTTAATGGGTATTTTATAGATATGCACAAAGTTGAAAGGGTGGAATTATGATACGGACAATTTTAATGGTAATAGGTGCGATTGTAGTTATTGGCTGGATACTTTCAATGTTATAATAAAAGAACTAAAATGCAGAACCCGGAATCCTGTTTCGAAGGCCTCCGGGTTTGCATGAACAATCTATCGAAAGGGATGTGAAAAGGATGGACCTTCAGTTAAAAGGAAAATCAGTTCTCGTAACGGCTGCCAGCAAAGGCCTTGGAAAAGCAATTGCTACTGAATTTGCGCAAGAGGGAGCACGCGTTTTAATAAGCAGCCGAAGTGAATCTGCACTTGCCAGTACAGTCAGATAGATTAGGCAGGAGACGGGTAATCAGAATGTTAGTTACATTGTATGTGATATGAAAAATGCTGAGGATATCAGGCAGATGGTAGAGTATGCGGTATCTGTAAATGGGACTGTCGATGTTTTGATTAATAATGCAGGAGGGCCTCCAGCCGGTAAGTTTGCTGACATGTCAGATGAGGATTGGTACCATGCGTTTGAACTGAATCTGCTAAGTTTCATTCGAACAACCCGCGAGGTCATTCCATATATGAAAAAACAAGAAATTGGTCATATTGTAAATATTGCTTCTTCATCAATTAAACAAAGTCTGGATAATCTTATTTTGTCGAATACAATGCGACCTGCAATTGTGGGCCTTGCTAAAAGTCTTGCGCGTGAATTCGCTGAGGATAATATTTTAATAAATACAGTTGGCCCAGGAACAATTAAAACAGACCGAGTACTGGAACTAAATCAGAAAAAGTCGGATGAACAAAATGTTTCAGTTGAAGCAGTGAAACAGGAAGCGGTTCAGCACATACCAATGAAGCGATACGGAGAACCGAGTGAATTTGCAAAAGCCATCGTATTTCTAGCATCTTCTGCTAATACATATATTACCGGACAGTCGCTAATTATTGACGGCGGTCAGGTGAAGGCGCTATAGATTACATCAAATTAGATAACCCTAGTATAATCAGCAAAAATGGAGGTAATAGTGCAAACCGTTGCATCCATCTTTTTGTTGCTAAAAAAATTCCTGAACGGACGCCACATAAAACGAATACCCCGCTCATCAGAGCTATTGATACAGCAGTTATCACTGGTGAATAGCCAAGCATAGCAGCTCCAAGCCCGGCACCAAATGCATCAATTGCCAGCGCTAATCCTAAAAGCAGTGCCTCGCTTGCTGAAATACTCCCAGACTGGTCCAAATCTGCCTGAACGGGCTGTTTCATTACCGTTTTAAAATTGTCCCATGCTTCATCATTCGGATCCATTTCAGAAAATGCATCACTTTTTGAACGTGTAACATTATATAAACAAAATAAACCGATTAACAGGAGAATAATGCCGCCTGCCATTTCAGCTAGGTCTGGTGTAATAAACGACCTAAGCATGTTACCAATTGTCATAGATATAAAAACAATTAAACCAGAACAGAACATAATGATACTTAAAGCAATGAACGGAACATGAATCCGCCGCATCCCATAGGTAATTCCAACTCCAAATCCGTCAATACTTACTCCAATAATTAAAAGTATTAACCCAGCATTAAAGAGCATGCATATCAATTTCCTTTCTGCCATTATCTAAATTATTGTATGGGTATAAAAATGAGTTGTGACCGTCCACAAAGTTAGTTTAATTATGGTAAAGTAGCATAAGAAAGTTGTTAAATAAGAAAGGATTTTTTAAATGGGCAAAACACTTGTATTAGCTGAAAAGCCTTCTGTAGGCAGAGACATTGCCAGAGTGTTGAACTGCAATAATAAAGGCAACGGCTACTTTGAAGGATCTAACTATATTGTGACATGGGCGCTTGGGCATTTAGTTACCTTGGCTGACCCGGAAGTATATGATGAAAAATTAAAAACATGGCGCTTAGACGATTTACCGATGCTTCCTTCGCAACTGAAGCTGGTTGTGATCAAAAAGTCTGGCAAGCAATTCAGCATAGTAAAAACACAAATGAACAGAAATGATGTGCAGGATATTGTCATTGCAACAGATGCAGGACGGGAAGGTGAACTTGTTGCCAGATGGATCATTGAAAAGGCTCGTGTTAAAAAGCCTGTGAAGCGATTATGGATTTCATCTGTTACGGATAAAGCAATTCGTGATGGTTTCAAGCAGCTTAAGCCAGGCGGAAAATATGAAAATTTATATGCTTCAGCAGTGGCACGGTCTGAGGCTGACTGGTATGTCGGTTTGAATGCAACTCGTGCGTTGACAACTAAATTCAATGCGCAGCTATCCACCGGACGTGTGCAAACGCCGACACTTGCAATGATCGCAGCCAGAGAGAAAGAAATTCGGGAATTCCGGCCACAAAAGTTTTATGGAATTGAGGCAAAAACTTCAAATGGTGTTACGCTGACATGGCAGGATGCAAAAAATAACAGTCGGATTTTTTCCAAAGAAAAGGCTGATACATTATACAATCAGCTGAAAGCCAAACCTGCAAAGGTCGTCAATGTTGATAAGTCCTATAAGAAAAAATATGCACCGCAATTGTATGATTTAACGGAGCTGCAGCGTGATGCAAACCGCATTTTTGGATACTCCGGAAAGCAAACATTATCACTAATGCAGAAACTATATGAGCAGCATAAGGTACTCACCTACCCACGTACAGATTCAAGAGTTATCTCGACTGATATTGTTCCAACGTTAAAAGAGCGTGTTAAGGCATGTGGTGTTGATGAGTATGCACGAATTGCCAATAAAGTGATGAAGCACGAATGGAAGCTACCGAAATCCGTTGTTGATAATACAAAAGTTTCCGATCACCATGCAATTATCCCAACCGAACAACAAGTTATTTTAGCAGAATTAAGTGATAAAGAACGTAAAATTTACGACCTTGTTGTTAAGCGATTTTTAGCGGTGCTGGCCGATCCATATGAATACGAACAAACAACAATCGAAGCAAAAATTGACAGTGAACGCTTCACGACTAAAGGAAACATCGTTAAAAAATTAGGATGGAAAGAAATTTATCAGGAAAATTATAATTCAGAAGAGCAGTTGCCAGCTATCCAACAAGGAGAATCGTTTTCCAATGTAAAAATGGCGCAGACAAGTGGTGAAACAAAGCCACCCGAGCGCTTCACAGAAGGTGGATTACTTCAGGCAATGGAAAATCCTGTCCGCTATATGAGTTCTGATGAGAAACATTTAGCCAAGACAATTAACCAAGTTGGCGGTCTTGGAACAGTTGCGACACGGGCCGATATTATTGAAAAGCTATTTAATAATCAGATGATGGAAATGCGTGGAAAAAACATTTTTATAACATCAAAAGGTAGACAGCTGCTTGATCTTGTCCCTGAAGATCTGCAGTCACCGGCACTTACAGCAGAATGGGAAAATAAACTTGGCCAAATTGCTGAAGGAAAGCTTGATAAAGATCGTTTTATTAATGAAATGAAGGACTACGCCAAAGATGTAGTACAACAAATTAAAAACAGTGATGAAACGTTCAAACACGATAATATGACAGGGACGAAATGTCCTGACTGCGAAAAATTAATGCTGGAAATTAAGAATAAAAATGGACGCATGCTCGTCTGTCAGGATCGCTCATGTGGACACAAGAAGAATATTGCTAAGCATACAAATGCCAGATGTCCAAATTGTCATAAGCGTTTAGAGCTTCGTGGTGAAGGTGAAGGAAAAATGTTCACCTGTAAATGCGGTCACCGGGAAAAATTATCAGCCTTCAATAAGCGAAAAGAGAAAGAGAAGAAGCATAAAGTCTCCAAACAAGATGTGAATAAATACTTGAACAAGCAGGATGACGACGGCTTTAAAAATAATGCACTGGCTGATGCGTTGTCTAAGTTAAAAGAATAAGTTTACTGAGAGGACCACTGTTGGGACAGTGGTTCTTTATATTACTCGTTTTTTAACTCGAATTGGTAGTATTATTTTTTTAAAATTTTTCGCAGTATAAAATGGATCAACGGTACACATAAGATAGATGATGCGACGTACTGTGGAAAAATAATTTCAGTTTAGGATGCCGCTCCGGAAATACACTACGCTTTCCGTGGGCGGCTGATGAGCCTCCTTGCTCCTACGTCGCTGCGTAGCCTCATCTAGGCCTCAGCTCCCACAGGAGTCTCCGTGTATTTCCTCCGCTGTTGATTCAAGTAGGAATCGCTATGAATAAATGTGTAACAGCACTACACCAGTCCGGGTGGGCGGAGGGCGGTGACTCCAGCGGGAATAGCACGTTCCGAAGACCCCGCAGAGTGGTCTTCTCGAGGAGGCTAAGGTCGTGCCCGTGGAAAGCATCCGCCCGTAGCGAGCCCGGACGGCGTGACGAGAGTTTATAGAGATTATTCCAGCAGTTACTTCGCAATTTATATCTTATGTTTAAAAAAACTTTTATCAATGTTGTCAAGGCAACAATTAAAACCGCTCTGAGTTTATCAAAGATAGCTGTTTGAGCTTATTCTATAAATACGAAAGTTGAGTTAGTAATAATGACACTTGGTCCGGATGACGTACGATTATAGGAGTAAGCCCCCCCCCGTATAAAAATTGAGTGGGATTATATCTTTTTTTCTATTCATACTTTTCTAAACTTATGGTAGACTTGTATGCAAGCTTGGAAGTTCTATTTCTAGAGCATTTATTTAATAAATTTTTGGGGGGAAGAAACATGTCAGATAACGAAGAATTGGAAAAAGCAACGGGAGACAAGACGATACAAAAACTGGACTTCAGACTCGGGGCAGTCGGGGCAGCTATACCCTTATTGTTTTTCGTAGTTTGGGCCATTTCAATTAGTGTACTCAAGCTATCGTCTGAAGTTGGGCTTGTTATGGGTGCCATTATTGGCCTGACTCTTGGTTTACTTTTTTGCAGAAGTAAATGGGAAGATTATGCACAGGGGTTATTTGATGGTCTAGCACAGCCAGTTGGTGTTATTGCAATGGTAGCTTGGTTTTATGCAGGTATGTTCGCACAGGTGCTACAGGCTGGCGGACTAGTAGAAGGACTTGTATGGATTGGAGCTATAACTGGCCTTACTGGTGGTTTATTCGTTGCATTAACCTTCTTATTGGCAGCAACATTTTCAACTGCTGTTGGTACCGGTTATGGAACTACAGTTGCATTTTGTACGTTGATGTACCCAGCCGGTGTTGCAGTAGGAGCAGATCCTGTATTCATGTTTGCAGCAATTTTGGCTGGGGCAGTATTTGGTGACAACCTTGCACCAGTATCTGATACGACGATCGTATCGGCGACAACACAGGATGCTGATGTACCTGGGGTTGTGCGCAGTCGTTTTAAATATGCAGTTGTGGCGGCAGTGCCAACAGTTATTCTGTTCGCAATTTTTGGTGGTGGCGGTCAAACACAGGCAGATCAGGGTGCACTTGATGCAATGATAGAATCGACGACCCCTGGTGGGCTTATCATGCTTGCTCCGTTTGCGCTCGTACTTATATTAGCTTTATCAGGTCATCATCTACTAACGTCATTAACATGGGGAATTATTTCAGCTATCCCACTTATTGTTATAACAGGATTAGGAACATTTGGTGATATAATACGTTTTAATCCTGATTCAAGTACTATTGTTGAGGGTGCGTTAGTAAGCGGGTTGACTGGCTATTTTAATATGGCAATCCTTATCCTGTTAATTGTTGCCGCGGCTCACTTGTTGAAATTAGGTGGAACAATGGAAGCTATAACGAAAGGCCTAATTAAGTGGATTAAAAATTCAGTACGCAAAGCCGAGGTTGCTATTTGGGGTATTGTTGCATTATTAAATAGTGCTATAACAATTAACACTGCAGCAGAGATTGCAGCTGCACCATTTGTTAAAGAATTAGGGACAAAATACCAAATTCACCGTTACCGCATGGCTAATATGCTTGATGCTGTAACATCTGCCTTAGGCTATATCTTTCCTTGGGGTGCGCCAGTGTTATTGGGCTGGTCTACTATTAAAACAATGAAAGAACAGTATGATTGGCTGCCAATTGTTGAGCCGACTGCTGTGTTCCCGTTTGTTTTCCAGGGTTGGTTCCTGGTAACCGTTATGCTTATTGCAGCATTAACCGGATGGGGACTTCGCTTCCAAGGGAAAAATGGAGAAGAACTAATGGAAAGACCTCGTGATTAATCATCACAATAATTATTAATTATTCTGGGAATGAAGGACTTAACAGTTCTTCATTCTTTTTTACGGCAGATAGGAAAGTATAATACTTTTTACTGCAGGCATACGTAACTAAAGGCTTGGCCAATGCCAAGTTTTCTAATAAGTTTTGCTTTTAATTGATGTAATCCCCGGTTACAGTGACTAAAAAGGTGAGTTACATTAATAGGAGGCAATAAATATACGACATATGAAGGGATTTATTTTATTTTTACTTAGGTATACGCTTATGTATATTACTAATTTTTTTAAGGAGGTTGCAAAATGGCGGGACTACAAGAGATGTTTAAAGAGATTGATTTGTCAGTAAAAAATGATCCGGGTCGTGCGGGAGGATTGGAAGCAGTGTATCAGTTTAATCTAAGCGGAGAAGAATCAGGCACATACCATATCGTTTTTAATGTTAACAATAGTTACGCGATGGAAGGAGAGGTTGAAAATGCCGACTGCACCATGAATATGTTTACAGATGACTTTAAGAAAATGGTTGATGGAAAATTGAATGGCACACGAGCGTTTATGACAGGGCGTTTGAAAATAAAGGGCAATATGGGGCTTGCGTTACAATTACAGGAAATTTTAGCCTCAGCTAATAGGACCGTGAAATAAACTTTGAAATGAAAACTGGTGCTATGGAAGGAGATGCGAGTTAACGAAGTAGTGGATAATAACAACCCACTAGTTGTTGTTATTATCTAGATCAGACCTTCGCGGATAGCTTTTGCGACCGACTCCGTGCGATTTTTGGTATCCATTTTCTGTATAATGGCGGATATATAGTCACGAACGGTGTATTCACTTAAATTTAAAGTGCTTGCGGCTTCAATAGTGGAAGCGCCTCGGGCCATAAGCTGCAGAACCTCGATTTCCCGTGGTGACAAGCGTGTTTCTCCTGTATGCTGCTTGTCATCATAACGATCATTTTGATATTTAGATAGAATTTCTCCAGCACTTTGGCCAAATTTTGTTAGTGCTGTGAAAGTCTCCTGCGCAACCTTAAAATGTTTACCACGACCTTGATCAAGAATAGCTGCACCTAACAGCTTGCTGCTGGAAGATACGTAAATTGGTGCAACAACCACCGAACTTAGTTCAAATTGCTGAACATATTGATCAGGGAAGCCACGAGTAGCATCCTCCATGTATATCGGTTGTAAGTAGCTTACACTTTTCCCGAATAGTTCTAATAACTGTAGGTTATTTTGGATTAATGGAAGATTACTTATGTCCTCTGTGATATTTTGGATTGCATTATTATCTAGACGGTGCCCAAATAACCCAAAGCCCATTTGATCGTTAACAGAGTAGGAAAAAAGAGCACACCTTTCGAAAGGCAAATAATTGACGAATCCAGCTGTAATATTTTCCACAGCCTCATTATAGGTTCTGGAACGCATAATGGTTTCATTAAACATGATTACGGAATCTTTCCATTGTTGTTCTTGCTTATTTTCTTTAAAGGAATCTTTTCCATATTGATAGGTCTGCAGTGCGTAAGTGATGAATGGCATAATTTGAGAAGTATCATGGTGTTCAACACATATTAATAGTATTAGGTCTTCATGCGGAATCGTCAAAACATTATATTTAGCTTTATTATCCTCAGGCATTTGATTCAGTAATAATTCAGATAAGGAATAAACTGTATCTGCCTTCAGTTCATCGCTTCCCAGCAACAAATCCTGACTCAAGTTATTAAACCATTTCTCTACAAAATGAAAATGGTCCTTCTTTATGGTGATAGCCGCCCATTCTATTGGTAATTGATTAGAGGAGACAAGGTTCTTTAAAAAGGATTCAATCGTAAAGTAGTGATGATACGGCTGCTTAAGAATGTCATCACTAATCGTTGAAAAAAGATATTGAACTGCTTGATGGTCATGATAGGAATGATTCTCCTTTTGCTGAATAACTTTATGTACAGCATTCTCCAGAAAAGTAATGATAAACTGATTTGTTTGAAGTGGATCAGAATTTCGGGGCATTACAGCATTTACATGATCTTTATCTGTTTCATCAACTTCTTCAGCAAATAGGTATTCAGTAAAAAAGGTGATTGTATTTTCTACATTTTTAGTTGATTTTTCTCCTTCCTGCAAATGAGTAAGAACATGTTCCCATTCAGGCAGAATCTGGTTCTGATGTGACTTAACAATCTCAAGTCCACTATTAAATAACCTTATCATTTGACTATTTAAAGTTAGGGACATCATTCTTTCCCCTTTCAATTAACGTTTTTCCGGTGTGATTTTTTGCCATCTATTTATATTAAATTCGACACGAATCCTATAAACCCTTTTTCTCAATACCTTTTAACGTTAGTAAATAAACTTGATTTTCAATGAACGAAGATTTTTGTATCAACACTTTCTTGACATTTTCCAGAATGGCTGCAGTCTAGATTAATGTTTATTCTCAGGAAATTGATATTATGAGAGATAAGCAGATTATACGTTGACGGTATAAAACGTTTTAGAGCCAACAAAAAATAGGGTGCTGTTATATCAATATAAAAAATTACCTATAATTGTAGGGTTTTCAGTGCAGTCTTTGTATTTTATACTATCATTAAAAGAATTTTTGTGTAATTCAGTAAAATAAAAAAGAGGAGGGAAATGGAAAGGTTATTTGAGTCGAGTTATTAGTCTTAAATGTAAGCGGTAACAATAAAATGAATGCGTGTAGAAATATATGATAATAAGTGCAAAGGGGTGTGAAGCTTGGGTGAGGAAAGGAAAGAAACAGTAGGGAAAACGTGGAAAAAGAAGTTTTTTATTGCTCTGTTTGCTGGCTTTTTGGGGCTAGGAGGACTTATGTCGGTGTTTGGGTTCACTGGAACAGCGTTTGCACTGCCACTTGGTGGAATTGGTGATTTTTACGTAGAGTTCGACGAGTTGAATGGTAAAGGATTTCAGTTATTACCGCATATTGGTGAAACTGGCAACTCTGATGCTGAGCCAATGATCCGAAACAAAATAGAGGAAGTGGAGATTAAAAATCTGCACATCTATAAGGATATCCAAATGCCAACTGGTGGCTGGGTAAGAGTTCATATTCGAGCATCTGGTCCTACCAAAATTAGCGGACTAATTCAGGATGCCCGTATGATTGACGCCGATTTAAGCTTTAAAGAATTGGCAATTCAAGAAAAAAATACCGATGATTTCTCAACGAATTGGTCGCAAGATGCTAAAACAATTACGATTAAGGATGCTAAGTTAGTAACAGACTACCTGTTTCAAAGTGTGGTCAGTTTGGATGGAACCAAAATTTATGTTGAGAAAATTGATGAACCGGATATGACATATCAATAACTCCTCTGGAGGGGATACTCATGAACAGGAAAGAGGCAAAGGCGTTAAGAAAGGAAGAAAAGTTACAGGGAAAGCACCGTAAAGTAGCTAATGGCGGGAAGTTCAGGAAGTGGCGAAACAAAAGACCTTTTTGGGGTGCAAGTTTAATTCTGCTTGCAGGGCTAATGATTTTGTATATACCATTACACCTTTATGCTATCGCTTTTATACCTGGAAGTCTTGTCTTTGTTGGCTTTTTGTTTGGTGGATTAATTTTAATTATGGGAATTTTAGATTATATATACCCGCAATTTTCAACTGTGTTTGGTGTAGTCACTATATTTCTGTCTATCCTTTCGGTAATGGGAGCACTAGGAGGATTTGTGATAGGTACGATAATAGGTATTATTGGTGGAGCGATGTCTATTGCATGGGAGAAGCAAGAAGTTACCATTACGGAAGTTGTACCAAACAAAAGACAGCAAGACCAGGATGATGTAACCAATGAAATCATGGAAGAGAAAGAAGTGAAGACAGTCCAGGCTTAACGTTGTGACGTACGTTTAATTTGTTAACTAGGGGAATAATAAAATGAAAAATACTGCTTTAATCAGTTTCATTTTCATATTTGTATTTGGATTTTCCTTAACGCCTGCAGTTACAAATAGTGTTCT
>JBDNGJ010000084.1:0-5523 GCA_041689365.1 Virgibacillus sp. | reverse complement strand
TGGGACACAAGGGATTTTGCAAGGAACCTACGAAACTTTTGCAGCACTTGCCAAAAAACATTTTAACGGATCATTGAAACACACGATTACCTTAACGGCAGGACTTGGTGGGATGGGAGGTGCTCAGCCTCTTGCTGTCACAATGAATGAAGGGGTTGTTATCGCTGTGGAAGTAGATAAGAGCCATATCGAAAAACGGATTAAGACTAAATATTGTGATGTAATGACCGATAATCTTGATGAAGCAATTAAACTGGCAAAAGACGCTAAACAGAAAGGAAACTCTTTATCAATTGGACTATTGGGAAATGCTGCTGAGATTCACCATGAAATTCTAAAAAAAGATATTCAAATTGATATCGTGACAGACCAAACATCAGCACACGACCCTCTAAATGGGTATATACCTATTGGATATAATGTTGAGGAAGCGGCAGTGCTACGTAAAAGTGATCCAGCCAACTATACTAAACTAGCAAAACAGAGTATGGCTAGACACGTGGAAGCAATGCTAGACTATCAGCAAAATGGATCAATTGTGTTTGATTATGGAAATAACATTCGCCAGGTCGCTGAAGATGAGGGAATTACGGAGGCTTTTAATTTTCCAGGCTTTGTTCCAGCATATATCAGGCCACTGTTTAGTGAAGGGAAGGGACCCTTCAGATGGGCTGCGCTATCAGGCGATCCGGAAGATATTTACCGTACCGATCAATTGATTAAAGAACTGTTTCCGGAAAACGAGGGGCTTATTCGTTGGATTGATATGGCACAGGAGCAAGTTGCCTTTCAGGGATTGCCTTCACGTATTTGCTGGTTAGGCTATGGAGAGCGAGCGAAAATGGGGCTCGCAATTAATGAATTGGTTCGAACCGGTGAATTGAAAGCACCAGTTGTTATCGGCCGTGATCATTTGGACTGCGGATCTGTTGCATCACCAAACCGCGAAACAGAAGGTATGAAGGATGGCAGTGACGCTGTCGCTGATTGGGCCGTTTTAAACGCCTTAATTAACACAGCTGCCGGTGGTTCATGGATATCATTTCATCATGGTGGAGGAGTAGGTATGGGTTATTCGCTGCACGCAGGCATGGTTGCTGTGGCAGACGGGACTGACTTGGCAAAAGAACGCCTGGAACGGGTATTAACAACAGACCCAGGAATGGGCATAATCCGCCATGCTGATGCAGGCTATGAAAAAGCGCAGAAATTTGCAGAAGATCATGACATTACAATTCCGATTAAAAAGTAGGGGGCGCTAATTTATGAAAGCAGATACACTTATTACAAACATTGGTCAGCTATTAACGATGGATAAAAAAGGACCGGTCAAAGGTAGTGACATGAATGACTTAACGGTAATGGAAGGAGCCGCTGTTGCGACTGAAAACGGGAAAATTGTCTGGATTGGTTCAGCAGAAAAGGCGGTGAACATTCAAGCTGATAAAACGATTGATGCAGAAGGTAAACTTGTGACACCAGGACTTGTCGAGCCTCATACTCATCTGGTCTTCGGCGGATCCCGTGAAGAAGAAATGGCACTAAAACAGCAAGGTGTTCCTTATTTGGAAATTTTAAAGCAGGGTGGAGGCATTTTATCAACGGTAAATGCCACGCGGGAAGCTTCATATGATGACCTGCTTGAAAAAGCGCTATTTCATATGGATCGAATGGTTATGCATGGAATTACAACTGTCGAGGCGAAAAGCGGATATGGACTTGATAAACAAACAGAACTCAAACAACTGCAGGTAGCTAAGGAAGCCAACGTCAAACATCCACTAGATATTGTCTCGACATTTTTGGGAACGCATGCCATTCCACCCGAATACAAAGAAGATCCTGAAGCATTTTTAGGTCTGATGAGTGAACTTTTTGATGAAATAAAAGAAAAGAACCTGGCAGAATTTGTAGATATTTTTACCGAAACAGGTGTCTTTTCAGTAGAACAGTCACGCCGTTATTTACGTAAGGCGAAAGAAAAGGGATTTGGCTTAAAAATACATGCTGATGAAATTGATCAATTAGGTGGAGCTGAGCTTGCTGTCGAAGTTGGCGCTATTAGTGGAGAGCATTTAGCTGTGGCCTCTGACAATGGGATAAACCAGTTAGCATCATCGAATACAATTGGCGTTATCCTGCCTGGAACTGTTTTTTATTTAGGAAAAGATACGTATCCTCGAGCCCGGAAAATGATTGATGAAGGAGCGGCTATCGCTGTTTCCACTGACTTTAATCCGGGAAGCTCGGTAACCGAGAATCTGCAGTTAATTATGTCAATTGCAGCATTAAAATTAAAGCTAACACCAGCTGAAATATGGCATGCCGTGACAGTTAATGCAGCACACGCGATTGGCCGGGGTCATAAAGCTGGAACGATTGCCACCGGTCGCATGGCCGATATTGTTATCTGGGATGCCCCTAATTATATGTACATTCCATATCACTACGGGGTGAATCATGCAAACACGGTAATTAAAAACGGTGAGGTTTTATATAAAAGAGGGGAAATACGATGAGTTTACGTCATGTGAAACCAGCTGGTGAGGCTATATTTAAGGATCGATATACAACTAAAGCCAAAGAATTATTAACGCCATGGCAAAAGGGGATGACTTATGACTTTTCAGTTGTTGGTGTCCCATTATCCAAACCATCGATAAGTCATTCAGGAGCATCGCAGGCACCAGGCGCGATTCGGTCAGCATTACAAAGCTACACAACCTATTCCGCTGAGACTGGAGTTGAGTTAACTGATCCGATAATTGATTTTGGTGATATTTATATGGACCCGACGGATATCAAGGGGAACCAGCACCGTATATATGAGGGATTGTCAGATGTCTATTCAACAAATGCGGCAAATCACTGGATGATACTTGGTGGGGATCATTCCATCAGTTATTCATCAATCAAGGCATATGCCAAAAACAGGACAGTCGGCGTTATCCAATTTGATGCACACCATGACTTGCGCAATACCGAAGACGGTGGCCCAACAAACGGCACACCATTTCACCGCTTGCTTGATGACAGCATTATAAACGGTGAAAATCTTGTCCAAATTGGAATTCGCGACTTTACCAATGCCAAAGCATATCAGGACTATGCTGATACAAACGGGGTAACTGTATATACAATGAACGATGTACACCAAAATGGAATAAAAGCTATTTTGGAAAAAGAATTAGAAAGACTTGCAGGAGAAGTGGATGAAATTTATATGTCGGTTGATATCGATGTTCTGGATCAGGCATTTGCACCGGGATGTCCGGCAATCGGCCCTGGTGGCATGGACAGTAAAACACTTCTGGATGGGGTGTTATTTGCGTCTGAAAATAAAAAAGTTAACACAATGGATATCGTCGAAATTGACCCAACAATCGACTTTCGTAATATGACAAGCCGAGTTGCAGCATATGTTATGTTGAGTTTTATGAAAGGGAAGCGGAGAATTCCATAGAAATTAAAAAGGAGCCCTAAACATTAGGCTCCTCAATCACACTATACTTTGCTTTCATCGATATCTTCCATGGATACCCAGTCATCAGCCCAATGCTGAATTTCCCGAATAACCGGTTCTAAAGCTTTCCCTTTCGCAGATAACGAATATTCAATACGGACTGGGAATTCTGAGTATATATTACGTTCAATAATTTCTTTTTGTTCTAGCAATTTCAGTCGATCAGAGAGCAATCTCCCACTAATTGGCAAATCCGATTCCATTTCGGAGAAACGTTTTGTGCCTTCTAGCAGTTCAAACAATATTAAACCAACCCAGCGTTTACTGATGATTTCCATTGCATTTTCAAAACGCGGACATAAATCACTCATTGCAGATCACCTCTCTGACGAAATAATTTGATTACCAATAGTAACCTATTTATATAGTAACATACATTAGGGGGTGCGTAAATTAGGCATGATTCGAAATACCTGTTTTTAAATCATTTGGTAATTATTTAGATTTGTGAAATAATGATTATATATGAAATAATTATATTTTTGGAGGTAAAAGTATGGTGGATCATCAGACAAAAGAAAAGTACGCTGAATTAGCTTTACGTACAGGGGTTAATTTGCAGGAAAATCAAGCGTTAATGATAAATGCGCCAATTGAGGGAGCAGATTTCACAAAAACTGTTGCCAGAAAAGCGTATAAAATGGGCGCAAAGAATGTACATATTAATTGGGTAGATGATGAATTAACCTTATTAAAATACGAAAATGCACCAGATGAAGTGATTGCCGATTTCCCTGAATGGCGCGTCAAATTACATGACACGTATGCTGAAGATGGAGCGGCAGTATTGTCAATTCGCTCAACAAACCCTGACTTACTAAAGGATATTGATTCATCACGTGTTGCTAAAGCAAATAAAGCTGCTGCACAAGCGATGAAGAATTTCCGCCAATATACGATGAATGACAGAATTACATGGTCAATTATCTCAATACCAACAGGTGACTGGGCTCAAAAGGTTTTCCCTGATAAATCCAAGGAAGATGCAATCGAGGGTCTATGGGATGCGATTGTTAAAATAGTTCGTGTTGACCAGGATGACCCAATTGCTGCATGGAATGCACATAATGAAACACTAAGAACAGCACGTGAAATTTTAAATAAAAAAGCATATAAAAAGCTTATTTATAAAGCTCCAGGGACTGATTTGGAACTGGAACTACCAGAAGGGCATATCTGGAAAGGCGGATCCGCCGTTTCGGAGCAGGGTACTACCTTTAATCCGAACATGCCAACAGAAGAAGTGTTCTCCCTGCCACATAAATATGGTGTTAATGGGACAGTTTCCAGTACAAAACCACTGAATCATGGTGGAAGCCTGATTGATAATTTCAGTCTGACATTTAAAGACGGAAAAGTTGTTGATTATAAAGCAGAACAAGGTGAAGACACACTCAAACATTTGCTTGATACAGATGAAGGTGCACGCCGATTGGGTGAGGTTGCACTTGTGCCACATGAGTCACCAGTATCACAGTCAGGTCTGATCTTCTACAACACGTTATTTGATGAAAATGCATCTTGTCACATTGCTTTAGGCAAAGCATACCCTACAAATCTTAAGGGTGGAGCTGAAATGAACGACGAGCAGCTTGATAAACACGGTGTAAATGATAGTTTAACGCACGTTGATTTCATGATTGGTTCAGAGGAACTAGATATTGATGGCGTGCTGGAAGATGGCACAACAGAACCCGTATTCCGTAATGGAACATGGGCATTGAATATCAAAGGTGATTAACAAGAATGGGGGAATTGGCAATAGTGCCGATTCCTCCCTTTTTTTATTAATTTAACTTTCGCAGCGTAAAATGAACGCATAAAATTTGAAGGAATAAGAAAGGCTGAAGATAAACTATTTGAGTTGACTTTGGATCAACGGTACGTATTTGATATAAACAGCGAACTAACATGCTGAGTGCTATGACACCGCTTCGGAAATACACTTCGCGCACCTAGGGCGGCTGATGAGCCTCCTTGCTCCTACGTCGCTGCGTAGT
>JBDNGJ010000083.1:0-3585 GCA_041689365.1 Virgibacillus sp. | reverse complement strand
TTAAATATAAAAACAATAAGCTAAGTATTCTAAACAAAATGGTACTTTATACCGATATTAGTAGAACAGATATATATAAAGAGACAGAGGGGAAGTCGGGAATGTTTAAGAACAAGTTTAAGTTCAACTTTAAGAATGTATCGATTGGCAAGAAGTATGGTCTTATTTTAATTTTAATTTTTATTTTATTTGGAGCTTCAACCGGGACAGCAGCAATCCTAATCTCAAACATTGGGGATAATGTGGATGCATTGGAACGACGAGGGGACAGGTCCATCAATATTACTGAAATGGGTTCACTAACAAGATCGAAAGGTATTCGTATAGTTGAATACCGTGCTAGTCAGGATCAGGAAATTGTTGATGAATATACTGCTCGAAGTGAACGCTTTGATTCTTTAGAAGCTCAATTGAGTGACAAAATGGATACGAATGAACAGCAAAAATTATTTGATGAAATTGTTAAAAATGACCAACTAATAAATAAGTTGTTTGAACAACGGATTGTTGATGCAATTGAAAATGGTGATGAACGAACTGCAGATCATTATGTAACTCAAGCAGGCAAACTTAGGTCTAAAACAGTTGATTTATTGGAAAACCTGCGTACGATTGTTAACGAAGAGCGTGAAGCGGCAATAACACAAACAAAGGAAAGTCAGAATTTGACACTTATAATCCAGGTTGCATCAGTAGTTGCAGCTATCCTAATTGGCGGAATACTTGCTTACATAGTTAGTCGAAAAGTTTCCCGAAACCTGAATAGAGTAGTTGAAGTAAGTAATAAAGTTGCCGATGGAGACTTGTCAGTTCAAACAATCGATTACAATGGAAAAGATGAAATTGGAAAACTTGCTGCAGCGGTCAACACGATGAGTGCAAACCTGCGAAATGTAATTCAGCAGGTAGCAAATGTTTCGGAAACGGTAAACAGCCAAAGTGAGGAACTTACCCAGTCAGCTAATGAGGTGAAGTCAGGGTCTGAGCAAATTGCCACAACTATGCAGGAGTTATCCTCTGGTTCAGAAACACAGGCTAACAGTGCAAGTGAACTATCAACGGTTATGGGGTCATTTGCAACCAAGGTTATGGAAGCTAATGATAATGGAGAGCGTATTCAGCGAGCTTCAGGAGATGTACTTGGTATGACTGATAAAGGTAGTAAGCTTATGGAGTCTTCTACAGAACAAATGATCAGGATTGACCAAATTGTTAAAGATGCTGTTGAAAAAGTGGAAGGTCTTGATTCGAAATCCAAGGAAATATCCAAATTGGTTTCGGTAATTAAAGACATTGCCGAACAAACAAACCTTCTTGCACTGAATGCAGCAATTGAAGCTGCCCGGGCTGGTGAGCATGGAAAAGGTTTTGCTGTAGTAGCTGATGAGGTACGGAAGCTTGCCGAACAAGTTTCGGTTTCAGTTAAAGATATTACAGAGATTGTGGCAAGTATCCAAAATGAATCTACTACAGTATCTGAATCATTACAAGGCGGATATCGTGAGGTAGAACAAGGAACAGGCCAAATCAAAACAACAAATGAGACATTTAATGGAATAAACAAAGCCGTTAAAGAAATGGTTGAAAGCATAAACACGGTTTCCGAAAATTTATCCGAAATTTCGGCTGGGAGTCAGGAAATGAATGGATCTATTGAGGAAATTGCATCTATTTCTGAAGAATCTGCTGCAGGTGTTGAGCAAACTTCTGCATCAGCGCAGCAAACAAACAGTTCAATGGAGGAAGTGGCAGCAAGCTCAGAGGACCTTGCCAAGCTGGCAGAAGAATTGAATGGCTTAGTAAGGCAATTTAAGCTATAAGTGTGTATTTAAAAAGAAGGATAAAATTCGGTGTGTCATTTCACGAATTTTTGAACAACCTCTATAACGATTGATTGATAAAGGATCGCCCGCAATTATTGCGAACGATCCTTTTACTATTTCAGCTGTTTTGTGCTATGGATTTATCACCAAGCTGCATGATTGTCATATCGTCCATAGGTGGGTTATGAATTCCTGCCCTTACATCACGATAAAGGCGCTGCAATGGGTTCTGTTGGGATAGGCTTCGTGCCCCGGTGATACGCATTGCCAGGTCAACAATCTCTACAGCCTGATTCACAACGGATAATTTCGCTGCACCAAGCTCTGGCTGCATTGATTCGCGTACCTCATCACTACTTTCATCCCACTTTTTAGCTACATCGTACAGAAAGCTGGAACTTTGCATGACACGGAGTTCCATTTCTCCTATTTTTTGTTTAACGTTTGGGAGTTCCGATATTGTTCCTTTAATGCTATTTGGTGAATACTCTGTTGCGAAATTAACTGCATACGCCTGGGCGGCTTTTGCTATCCCAAGGTAGCATGCCGGAATGTGAAGCAGCCATCCTGCTGTGCTTTTTTTGCCTGGTGTCAAATATCCAACCAGGTCATCATCATTCACACATACATCTGTCAGAACGAGATCATGGCTGCCAGTTGCTTTCATTGCTATTGAATCCCAAGTCTCGTCAATCGTCACACCTTGGCATTCACGTTTGACGAGAAAGTTCCCGACTTGATCTGTTTCCTCAATCGAAGCACTGACGAGAAAGTAGGAGAGAATTGGCGCCATGGTCGTGAATGTCTTTCGGCCAGTTATGACCCATCCACCTTCATCAGACTTTATTGCAACAGTTTCTGGTTTGCCGCCACGGGTTGGACTTCCTGTTGCTGGTTCAGTTGCAGCACCATTTAGCAGTGCTCCAGTATTAATGACGTCTGTTGCAAATTCCTGGTATTTTTCATCTTTCCAGCTATTATTATCTCCGTTATGTTTGGTGATTCCCATATGCCAGCCGATAGAAAGTGCTGTTGCACCATCTGCTATAGCGATTGTTTCCTGGTGGCGCAGCATTTCATAGAGAGAAATTCCGATCCCGCCATACTTTTTTGGGATAGTAATTGCCGAATAGCCAATTTCTTTTAATTCGTTAAAATTTTCAAAAGGGAATGTTCCGTTTTCGTCATGGTCTTTGGACCTATCTGTAAAAGGTCTTACTGTTTCTTCCATTAATTTTATGCGTTCTTCAATTGTATTAAGGTCTGTTAGCTTCATATTCACCCTCCTGTATTTCCGATAAATATAGTCGGATTTATAAATTGTATTATTTCATTTAGATTATGAAAGTTCAAGATTTTAGATTGGGTAATGATTTATTCTATAATATTTACCCTATCGGCGAATAAAATGGTATTAACGGCATTTGTAAAGGAAGAATCTAATGAACAACCTAGGAGTTAACCTGCAAATTTCATCTAACCAACTTTTATGGATCTTTAAAAAAAGACTGGCACGGCAAAATTCTGTACAAGACTTAGCAATTTCCATGCAAAATGATTTAATACGGTTCAGGGGTGTAGCAAGAAAGCTGATTTTTAACATAAATTTTGAAATAGATTTAAAGCCAATACATGCGGACAAGCGAATGCTGTATTTTCAAATAGATAGGATAACACCAATTAATTTAGGGTGGCTGAAAAGTAAAGTCTTTAATAGACCACCTTTTTTAAACTATAAAAAAAATATAATAATGATTGATTT
>JBDNGJ010000082.1:0-7585 GCA_041689365.1 Virgibacillus sp. | reverse complement strand
TTCATTTCCTCCTCATGTTTTTTAGCTGATCACATGAAGAGGTTAATAGATTTTTGGATGACTGGCAAGGCTTTTTTAGCGAAAATGCTTATGTACTTTTACACCGCCAAACTATGTATTTTTATTATGCCATAAACAGTATAATCTTTAGTGCCTTCAAGTACCAATGTAGGTACAGGCATTTTAGCACATCGTTTGTGGTTTTATGAGAGGAAAAACAAGAGGTGATCATCTGAATATATTATATCAAAAAAGCCGAACAGAGACACATTTAATTGAAAACGGCAATTCACTTATAGGGACAATGGGGTCAACCCTTTGTCCCGATTTTCATTTAAAGCATTGTATATTTTTTTAGTCTATTAAAATATTATGAATATTTACATATGAAATATTTGTAATTATAATTGATTATTAAGGAGTGGTTTAATGAAAAAAGTAGTTTTTTTGGTATTATTTTCCCTAATTCTCAGTTTATACATAGTTACAACGGTAAGCGCAGATACATGGGTTGATGGTTATTTACGTGATGATGGTACTTATGTTGAAGGTCATTTCCGGACTGAAGCTGATGGTTACTTTTGGAACAATTATAGTGCCTATGGTAATTTAAATCCTTATACAGGAGAATATGGCACCAAATTCCCGGAGTATGATTCCTTCGATTCTGGGGTCGATTCAGGCTATGACTCCTACGAGTACGATTCCTACGACTCTGGGGTTGATTCAGGCTATGACTCCTACGAGTATGATTCCTACGACTCTGAGCTCGATTCAGGCTATGACTCCTACGAGTACGATTCCTACGACTCTGGGGTTGATTCAGGCTATGACTCCTACGAGTATGATTCCTACGACTCTGAGCTCGATTCAGGCTATGACTCCTATGAGTATGATTCCTACGACTCTGGCGTCGATTCAGGCTATGACTCCTATGAGTATGATTCCTACGACTCTGGCGTCGATTCAGGCTATGACTCCTACGAGTACGATTCCTACAACTCTGGGGTTGATTCAGGCTATGACTCTTATGAGCATGATTCCTATGATTCTGGGCTCGATTCAGGCTATGACTCGGGTTGGTAAAACCTATTTTTTCATAAAGCACGATAAAATAGACTTCATATGAGTATGAGGTCTATTTTTTATACTCCATTAGTGTGATAAACCATCTAATAGAATGTATAACCATTTTTCCTATTGAATGAATAACTCCCCCCTTTACTGTATAATTAGTCACACGTAATGTAGGACGTACAGGAATAGCTTTTTCACACGAAAGGGGATGTACTATGAAAGGAATTATTTTATCGACAGAAAGTGGAGCGGATTTACCAGAGGAATTGGCTGAGAAGCATGCTGTTCAGGTGGTGCCGATGCATGTCATCATGGATGGGAAGGATTACTTAGATGGTTCGTTACCCGTACAAGATATTTATGACTATTATGATCGCACGAAAAAGATACCCTCTACAACTGCCACAAATGCTCATGAATATCATAACTTTTTCACGAAGATAAAGTCGGATTATCCTGATTGCATCATTATTCACATTGGATATACGTCAAAGGCATCCGCTTCTTTTCAAAGTGCAGTGATCGCCTCTGAGGACTTCGATGATCTTTATCTCATTGACGCTTTAAACGTTACAGGTGGATTAGCAGCTATTGTGATACATGCTGCTACCTTGCTGGAGAATGAACCTGCGATTGAACCTGATCGTCTAGTAGAAAGAATAGAAGCTATCATTCCGAAATCAAGACTGGCATTCGTACCCGGAAGCTTAGAGTTTCTAAGAGCAGGTGGCCGTGTAAGCAATGTCGCTTATCTCGGAGGGGCCTTATTAAAATTAAAGCCACGGATTGAATTAATAGATGGAAAACTGGTTTCAACTAAAAAATATCGCGGTAAAATGAGTGGTGTTGCCGAAAAGCTTTTGCATGATTATTTAAATCAATTCGACATTGACCGGGAGCAGCTTTATTTTCAATATTCGATTGGACTTGATGAAAGTATCAAGCTGCGGGTGGAAGAAATCGCAAAGGAATATGGTTTTAAAAATATAAAATGGATGCAAGCCGGCGCTATGATTTCAACCCATGCAGGACCTGGGGGATTTGGGATTGCAGGGTTGGAAGTTTAGGTACAGTTCTGTTGCTCATGTTCTCTGATTGAAAAATACTAAAAGACACCTTAAACTTAAATTAAATGTATTTATAGAGAGGAGTTTTGACAATGTTCAGATGTGCATGGTGTATGGAGAAAATTGCTGATGATCAACCATTACATGCTCTCAATGTCAAGTTTGCTGATGGAATTGACTACTCGGATCAGGAAGGGGAAATTGTCCAAGTTTATTTAAATTCACGAGGGACAAGTGTTCCAATGATTGTTACTACAGCTGATTCTGAAGCCAAGAAAAATGGAGAGGACGGCTTATTCACAGTCTGCTCCGAAACATGCGGCGAAAAAATGCAAACTACCCTTGCGGAGGAAATTAACACTTTCAAAGCCTTTTCAGCTGGCGGTTGATAGAAGCTTGATAATTTTTAGGTTAGATAAAGCCACAGGAGGTCTTTAGCGGACACCAGAGCACTAGGCAAAACTGCCCTGTTTCACCCGATAATATGTGAAATAAGGTCCAGTGTGTCCGCTTAAATATCTCTAACTCCCCACCTCATACCAATATGTCCCATCCTTTATGTCCCGTTTACATTCTCCCTTATATCGTAAATATTCCAGGTGGGAAAGTGTTTCACCAATCGCAAACCTCATCTCATGCGTTGTCAGTTTTTTGGGAAATAATCTCTGACACGCATCGTACACTGTCCTTCCACCGCTAATTGATTCTAATGTTTTTTCCAGCCGATGGTAATGGTGGGTTTTTATTTCATCAATTCGGTCATTTGCCCCGTGAAATGGCTGACCATGGGAAGGAACTACAAAATCGGCATCAAGCTTTTTAATTTTCTCTAAAGATGTTAGATAGGTTGCCAATGGATTGGGATCACCATGAAACCAATAGGAAATATTCGGTGTTATTTTTGGCAAAATGTGATCGGTTGAAAGCAGCATATTCTTTTCTTTATTATAGAAAGTAATCAAGCCATCCGAATGCCCTGGAGTAAAGATTACTTCATATTCATACTTTCCAATTGGAATTATCTCACCTTCCTGAAAGTAGTGGTTCAGATCAGGATAAGGTGTAACCCGGGAAACAAATTCATTTGTATTGCTTGTCATGAAATTGGCAATCTCATCAGGAACACCGGCCAGCGAATAATTTGCTGCAAGTTCACGTATAAAGCTCTCTTGCCAAGCATTGATTCCCGCATCAGCGTCGACTTTTGTCATCGAAACACGTGCACCCGTTTTTTCCTGCATAGCTCCGACATAACCGAAATGATCAGGATGATAATGGGTAACTAAAATATCGGTAACCTTTTTCCCTGCTAATTCCTTGTCCCATCTGTCTACCGTTTCCTTATTATGAAGTCCAGCATCAATAACTTTCCAGCCTTCCTCCCCTTCGGCAATAAAACAGTTCACATGGTTTAGCCGAAAAGGAAGATCAAGCTTTATTTGTTTTAATCCGTATTCCTCTAGCAAACTCATTACCTCCTATATTTTATCATGACGTACAATTCCAGCTTTTGCTTCTTCATAGGAAAGCTGGAGTTCATCGACGATTTGAGCAACAGATTGAATCTTGCTGATTGCCCCGATGCCTTGTCCTGCACCCCAAATATCTTTCCATGCCTTTGCTTTCGAATCATTTAATTTATCAAAGTTTATTTCCTCTTTTTCTTTTAAGTTATCAGGATCTAGCCCGGCCTTTTGTATACTTGGAATGAGATAATTTGCATTCACACCACTAAATGTATCGGTATAAAGGATATCGTCAATGGATGAATCGATAATCATAGTTTTATAGTCTTCCAAGGCTGAACTCTCTTCAGATGGAATGAATCTGGAACCCATGTAAACAAAATCCGCTCCAAGTACTTCTGCTGCCAGGATATCCTCGCCTTTTGACATACCACCTGCCAGAACCATTGGCCCGTCCCAGAATTCCTTAACTTCATGAAGGAAAGCGAAGGGATTCAGGACTCCAGCATGTCCTCCTGCACCGCTCGCGACAAGTACTAATCCATCGGTTCCTTTTTCGATCGCCTTTTTAGCAAACTTCACATTAATGACATCGGATAAAACTAACCCGCCATACTTATGTACCACGTTAACGACAGCACTTGGGTCTCCAAGCGACGTAATCACAATTGGCGGCTGGTATTTTTCAATTAAGGTAAGGTCTTCTTCATATCTTTTATTCGAGCGATGCACGATAAAGTTAATTGCCCAGGGTGCTACCGCTTTATCCGGATTATTGCTTTTTATTTCCTCTAATTCAGTACTGATTTGCTTCATCCATTCCTCCAAAGCATCACTTGTACGAGCGTTCAAGGCTGGAAATGAGCCGACGATCCCAGATGCACAGGCATTAATAATCATCTTAGGATTTGAAACGAGAAACATCGGTGCCATAATCACAGGTAGCTTCATAGATTGTTTAATTTGTTTCACTGCTGCTGTTTGCATGTAAATTTATGCTCCTTTCTTATCTATAGTTAGGGATTACTGGAAATGGTAGTCCCCCTCCCTATTATACATCTCTTTTTGCTTTTAGAAATACCAACAACAAATCAAGTATACCCTAGTCCGAGTCAGGAAATCATGCAAAGGAGAATTTACTTCAGTTAGTAGAGTCACTATTATGAATATATCCTATAAAGGAGAAAATATTTAGTGGACGGTATATAATGAAATACTATTAGATTAAGTTTAAGGTGCCTTATCATATTTTTTAACCCAGCGAACTGTGCCACTGACTATTGGGACATCATCGTACATTCCCGGATTGCTGCAAAATATTGTTCCCTTTACTTTCCAGTTAAAACTCGTTAAAATAGCATTAGTAATTTTATATTGATTTGCATTACACTAGGGGAGCTTTTCTTTGGCTGAGAAGAACAGTTGGTTCTGACCCTTTTACCCGAACTATGGTAATACTAGCGTGGGGAAGTGTGGTCGACTGTGTATATTTTCACGATGCACGTACACAAATAGACTGCACTCCACGACAGGGATGCAGTTTTTTTATTGGAAAAAATAGTAGGTCGTGCATGTGATTTTTCGACAAATTCCGGACCTTGACCACAGGCACCGCCCAAAATCAGAACAGTGGGGTGAAACAAAATTTGAAGGAAAAATGGGGGTTTATTGATACAGGCTTTAATAGTGCATCGGTAAATATGGCATTGGATGAGAAGTTGCTTAGCTGGCATAACGCAGGAAAGATACCTCCTACTTTAAGGTTTTATGGCTGGTCGAAACCTAGTCTTTCAATTGGACATTTTCAAAACGCCGAGAAGGCTATTCATTTTTCCAATGTACAAAAACACGACTGTGAATTTGTACGACGTCTAACCGGGGGCAGTGCTGTATTGCACGATGATGAGTTGACTTATAGTATCGTCATTTCTGAGGACAAAGACTATATTCCGACATCCATCCAAGCTGCCTATTATGTTTTATCAAAAGGTATTCTGGAAGGTTATAAGCAGTTAGGTATTGAAGCGGATTATGCTACTCCGGAGAAAAAAGCGGAAAGAACGGATGTCTGTTTTGAAAAGCCGGCATTCTATGAGTTGATCGTTGATGGCAAGAAAATTTCAGGAAACGCCCAAACACGACAGCAAGGAGTTCTTTTGCAGCATGGCTCAATTCCGATGAGCATGAATAAAGATATGTTATTTGATTTATTTAATTTTCCAACTGAAAGCATCAGGGAAAAGAAGCGGAATGCTTTTCCCAAAAAGGCAACTACCATAAATGAAATCACCAAGAAGCAACATACATACGATGATTTAAAAAAAGCATTTCAAAAAGGGTTTCAGACAGAGCTCGATATAGAAGTTACTCCTTTAAAACTTTCCGATAGTCAATGGAGTGAGGTTCTTGAATTAGCAGAGTCAAAGTATTCTCAAAAAGAATGGAATTTATATCATCAAAGGAGTGTTTGACTGGTGGCAAAACAAGAAGAATATATTCGTAAACCAGAATGGCTTAAGACAAAAATTAATACGAACAAATCGTATAACGGCTTAAAGAAACTAATGCGTGAAAAGAAATTAAACACCGTTTGTGAGGAAGCGCGTTGTCCAAACATCCATGAATGTTGGAGCGAGCGAAAAACCGCTACATTTATGATTTTAGGTGATACTTGTACAAGGGGCTGTCGTTTCTGCGCAGTAAAAACTGGTCTTCCGAACGAACTTGATTGGGGTGAGCCTCAACGTGTAGCAGAATCAGTAGGTATAATGGGCCTAAAGCATGCCGTGGTAACTGCTGTAGCTCGAGATGATTTAAATGATGGCGGAGCAGCTGTTTTCGCGGAAACAGTACGTGCCATTCGCCGTGAAAATCCTGGTGGAACGATAGAAATTTTGCCATCTGATATGAAGGGTGATTACGAAAGCCTTCACACGTTGATGGACAGTGAACCTGATATTTTTAACCATAACATTGAAACAGTACGTCGGTTAACCAAAAAAGTACGTGCTCGTGCAATGTATGATCGTTCATTGCAACTACTGCAACGTGTCAAAGAAATCGCACCAAAGACACCAACAAAATCAAGTATCATGGTTGGTTTGGGTGAAACAAAAGAGGAAATCATTGAGGCTATGGATGACCTTTTAGCTCATAACGTCGACATTATGACTATTGGCCAATATCTGCAGCCAACGAAGAAGCACTTAAAGGTAGAAAGATATTACCATCCTGATGAGTTTGCGGAGCTTAAAGAAATCGCTTTAAAGAAAGGCTTCAAACATTGCGAATCCGGTCCGCTCGTCAGATCTTCCTATCACGCCGACGAGCAAGTTAGCCAAACATCAGCCCAACGCAGAATAAACTATATGAAAGAATACGAAAAACACGAAAACAAAAAAATAGACTCTTCATTTTAGGGGGACAATAGGGACAGGTTCCTTGTCCCTCCCCCTTGTATCCCTAGCCTGGCACCAGTATATGAAAGTGGTTGCCTGCAATTTTGTTGATTTTGTCTAAATCACTTTTATTAAAGGCTATCAGAAAACTGGTGGATGGCCCAGAAGCTTTTCCCAGATCAACCTCACAATCTAGCTTGTCCTCTCTTCTTGTCCATTCTCTCCATGCAGAGGCAATTCCCTTGGAACCGACCGTCGATACCGCTCTTACTTCTTCCAATTGGCAGAGTTGCTTAAACAACCATAGTGGTGCAATTTCCTCTTGTTGATTGATGACTTCCTCAGCCACTAATGGTGTCCCAATGACTGCATAGCTTTCATTACCTCTCCACTTCTGCTGCTCTTTTTCTTTCCTCCTCATTCCAACAATCGTTAGGCCAAGGCCTGACTGCAGACTGGCAAAGTTACTTTCAGTACTTCCCGTAACTGGAATTGTTTCCATTCTTAATTCGTTCAACACCTGTTCCACACCACTTTTGTAATCTTGCCAGGCTTCGTCACTTGTAAAGTTCTGCAT
>JBDNGJ010000081.1:0-4637 GCA_041689365.1 Virgibacillus sp. | reverse complement strand
TCACGTAATAACTCAATCGTCAACTCGAGAATGATAGCCTCTAAAATAGGTGGAAATGGCACTTGCGTTCTTGAGCTAACCAGAGTCCCCAGCAGTGTTTTAGGTATTAATTCAAAATGATGAGTAAGTACAGCAACATACAATGGCGTAACCAAAATTGAGAAAAATACTGCAAATAAACGAATAAGCCGAAATGCCGATGCAAGCGTCCAATTTAGAAAATAATCCTCAAAGGCTGAGAAGAACTCCACTAATGTTGTTGGGCCTAATAAAACATGTGGTGAACCATCAACAAAGATAGCTACTTTCCCTTCAGTTAAAACAGCAGCAATCCTGTCAGGACGTTCTGTGTCCAGTAGCTGCGGAAATGGTGAATTCTGGTTATCGGTAATCGCCTGTTGGATATAAGAACTATCTATTACCTGGTCTATCTGAACATCTTTAATACGCTGAATTACAGTTCTAACATTTTCTTTATTTGCTATACCTTCAATTGATACGACAGCAACCTTCGTTTTTGTTACGGTACCAACTTTCATCTTTTCTATAGATAATTCAGGAACAGCAATTCGTTTTCGCACTAGATTTAAATTAGTATCAATATTTTCAACAAAAGCTTCTTTTGGTCCTACAACACTAAATTCTACTTCCGGAATTCCAATTTGGCGTGTATCCGCAAGCGGAATAGGTATAAGCAGATACTGTGGGCTTAAATTTTCCATAGAGATAAATACAAAACCTTGAATAAGCTTTTCATGTAATAGATCAGGATCATCCATTAATTGTGAATTGGTAATAGGAATATCATTAATTACTTCAGTTAAATCAGCATAGTCATTTTGCTGTATTTGTGGCAGTATGTATTTCTCTAACTTTTTTATATCAATCGCTGATTTTAAATAACCAATAGAAATAAGATAATCATTATGCTCAAATTGATAATCAATAAAATCATCTTTTTGTTTTAAATCAGCTAACAAATTTTCAAAGTCTCGTTGCTTTTTCTTCTGTGCCGCATTCTTTTTCATCGAAACATCCTCAGTCAAAACGTGCTATAAGATAGTATGAAAAGGAATGAGATTTCTTATGCATCTGGCAGAGTTCAAATCTGGACCTCCCAAAAAATTTCTTTATAAAAAAATACATAATTTACTTAAACTTGCTAAACAATACGTACGGAGCACAAAAAGCTCACTATACATTAATGGAGGTTTTTAATTTATGGCACAACAAAATCCACAACAGCAACAGCTTCAACAAGCTGTACAGCAGGCTCAACAAGCACAGCAAGCAGTACAGCAAGCTTCTGCTAGTGCTGATCCTCAACAGCTGCAACAAGCGCAGCAGCAATTACAGCAGGCTGAACAGGGGCTTCAAAATGCTCAATCCCAAGCTGGTGCTGCCGGCCAACAGGATCCACAGGCTCAGCAAGCGCAACAACAGCTGCAACAAGCACGTCAGCAAGCAAATCAGGCGCAGCAAGCACAGCAAAACAAACCACAATAATACTTGGCTAATTACCAAGATTTAATAAGGGAGCCTCCAAGATAGTTGGAGACTCCCTTTATTATTATTGGCTTGCAATAATTTCTACAATTTTATCCTCAATTTTCGGACCATCTTCCTCATCTAACAAGTTATTAAGCATGATTGAAAAAATAAGCTTTTCCCCGCTTTCGCTTTCTACCATCCCTGATAACGTACTGACACCATAAATCGTCCCGGTTTTCGCCTGGACATTCCTATCTTCCATCCGGTTTTTCAATGTCCCGCCAATCATTCTGTCCGCCTTTCCAGCAATAGGTAGTGAATGAACATATGAATCATACCAATTTTTATTCTGTACTAAGTAGAGTAATTTTGAAATCTCATTAGGGGGAATTAACGTTGCATGTGAAATCCCCGAACCATCGCGAATCATGAGGGAATCTGTGTTCATCCCCATTTCTGTTAATTCCGTTTCAATTACTTCCAGCCCTTTCTCCCAACTTCCTTCACCGTGTACAACTTTACCCATTTCTTTAACCAATATTTCCGCAATCGTATTATTACTTAACTTCATAAACGGTACCAGCATTTCAGAAAGTGGCATCGATTCTTGTGAATAAAGAACGTCAGCATTACTCGGCGCTGCTTCCGTTTTGACTTTGCCCGACCAGGTTATTCCCTCTTTCCTGAGTGATTGCTTAAACAATTCCATTGCATAACCAGTTGGTTCCCATACGGTCATCCATTCTTTAACAGCAGCCGACCCAGTTGGAATCGTCCCCTCAATTGTTATGGTATTCTCACCATGTACACGCATAAGCGTTAAGTCCTCTTCCACGCTTTGTTCGCTGGTTAAAGCCGTATTCTTCACTTCTATATAGTTAGTCTCAGGTGAAACAGTAACATCCGGTTTTTCCCCTTTTTTACCGGGGCTCACCTCAACGATAACTGTACCTGCGTCATAGTCTGTGTCTGGTGAAGCAGTTAAAGCAGAAATTTGTGCACCATAATACCAATGCTCATCACTCCAAATCAGATCCGGTGACAGGCGAACATCATCATACCATGTATCGTCAGCCACAATATCTCCCTTAATCACATTTACTCCACTTTTCTTTATTTTTTTAGCAAAATCATCAAAATCAGACGGGAGCAATGTTGGGTCCCCCTTCCCCTTTATAAAGAGGTTCCCAGCCAGCGTTCCTCCATTAATCGATCCACTTGTAAGAATCTCGGTTGAAAAGGTGTGTTTCTCCCCTAACACGGCGAGTGCTGCGGCCGCTGTTAAAAGTTTCATATTTGAAGCAGGTCGTAAACGGACGTCACCCATATGATCATACAACTTTTCCCCAGTCGATGCTGAACGGATGCTTATCCCAGTAATTGCTCCATTCAAGTTCGGTTCACTTTTTATAAAACTCTCAATCTGTTCTGCCATCGTATTACGCTCCTCTGTTGTGTTTGCTGCTTCATTGTTTTTATCTGTTGCAACAGACCCTATCATGAAGATTAATAAGAATAGGAAAAGCATACCGAAGCTATAATTTTTCACTGTCATTCCTATCACCTCATTTCAGCCTTAATAATAATTTCTGCATTTATGTATAGAATCCTTTTTTCTCCTCTTAAAGAACTTACAATAAATTGACCCATTCCCAATGATGGACTTGACTCTAAAATTATATACACATTACTTTATTTTTAGAAAACCAGGCTTATGCAGTAAGAAAGGTTTTATACTTTTGAATGAAAATACATCTATAACTTGATTTTAGCGGACACAGGAGACGCTATTTCTATATAAACGTAACTTTATCGAAGTTATTCGGACACAGAAGCCCTTATTATACATATATCATGGTTACTTGACTGTATTTGTATGAAATAAGGTCCTTGGTGTCCGCAACATCACCATTTTTGTGGATTTTTGCCAAATAAGATCCCTGGTGTCCGTTAACCTCAAATTTGTTGTATGAAAAATTTTCATGATAACGGTCGCTGCGCATTCAGCAACCATGGTTGTTTCTTATCTTGCCAAAAAAAAGCACCGCTAATTGAGCGATGCTTCCTTCTATTCTACTAATAATTAACTGCGTCGTAAGAATTAATTAATCCATCTTCGAAATAATAACCAGAACCATTCATGTCATCAGCTGTATTTTCAATAGCCGCTCGGATCTGGTCGTTATTTCTGCCCTGGCCAGCCAATAAACCAGCAAGCCCTGCAACATGTGGTGAAGCCATCGAAGTACCTGACATATAAACATAACCATCACGCAAATATGTTGATGCGATATCAACACCAGGTGCCATCACATCCACCCATTCACCATAATTTGAAAAACTAGCAATTTGATTATTACTATCTACAGCCCCGACAGCAATAACATTTTCATAGGAAGCAGGTTCAAACGTAGTTGAAACCCCATCATTTCCGGAAGCTGCCACAACAACTGTGCCCTTATTCCATGCATAATTAACTGCATTTTCTAATGTTTGCGTATCACAATCACAACCGAGTGATAGATTGATAACTTCCGCACCGTAATCAGCAGCATAGATTATTCCATCAGCAATATCTGCCAATGATCCGCTTCCTCTTGCATCTAATACTCTGACAGCAAGAATCGACGTATTTGGTGCCATACCAGCAATCCCAATTCGGTTATTCGTTTCTGCCGCTGCAGTACCAGCTACATGTGTACCATGACCATTTCTATCCATCGGCTTATAATCGTTTTGAACAAAATCATACCCTAAAATTGTTTTGCCATTTAAATCTTCGTGCCGATAATCTACCCCAGTGTCTAAAACAGCAATTTCCTGTCCACTGTTTCCTCTGGTAACATTCCATGCACTGTCAGTATACGTATTAAATATTCCATATTGGTAACTAGGGTTTGCGTACGTGTCATTTGGAGTCCAAGTAGCACTCATTTTGAAATTCGGTTCTGCGTATTCGACGTTAGGATTCTTACTAAGTGCTTTAACAACAGCCCCAACATTGCCAACCTTCAAGACTTTAAATGGTGATTTAACAGCATCTTTATCCATCTTCATTTCTGCCTTCATCCCCTCAAACGCCCTTTTCTGAGCATTTTCTGATATACCAGTCTTAAATTTAACAATCACCTCTCCTTTCACATGTG
>JBDNGJ010000080.1:0-5504 GCA_041689365.1 Virgibacillus sp. | reverse complement strand
TTTCTTCGGGGTTGTACAAAGTCGGTGTATCCCCTAACACCATTTGCACTCCGTCTATAGCTACCCAACCAGAATCTGTTGAATGAATATAAACCCTCACATACGCTGTCCCTGTTGGGGTAGTACCAACTGCATCATATCTTAATATATCCTTTTCGCTAACTACTTTAGGGAAGGTAAACCATACTTGATTAATCATTGTGTTATCTTCTCTAAAATACTTAAATGAAATTTGTGGGATACCCGCTACATGGTTTATTGCTTTCCTAGTATGAAAGGATGCATTAAACGTTATTCCGCCACTCATTCTAGCAGCTTGGTACATATTATTCACATTGTTAACAACAAGCGACTGAAAACCGAACATAGTTAGTTGTTCAAAACCAACATAATTATATGTTGCTATTATTCTTGCTGTTCCTTGGTTTTCAACCCATCCACTCCACTCGTTTGAAACATTACTTATTGCATCATACGTACTGTATAAATGGTTAACACCATAATTTACCCCTACACTTTCAAAGGAGTGGTCTTTTAATAGATTAGTTTTGAATACCGCATGATTCTTCATTCCTGTGATAGAATCCTCAAGATACAAATTTTTATCCTTTACGGACACAGATCCAAAAGTGCCTGTGATGCCCTCAACTTGAACAGCTGTAAGTGTACCAGCCGTCACCATACCCAAATCCGCACTAATCGTAGCCAGGCTAGTCGCATTAATTTTACCTGCGTCTAAACTCGCTATCTTAGCGCTATCCACTGCTAGGTTAGCTATTTTAGCGTTCGTTATTGCGGCATTATTTAGCTGCGCTGTATCTACCGCCAGGTTGGCTATTTTAGCGTTGTCGATTGCTCCATTTGCAATAGCGGCATTTCCTACGGCTAAACTCGCTATTTTTGCTGTTGTTATTGCTGCGTTGGCTATAATTCCACTGGCCGCTGTTATGGTTCCTGTTGCCATTTCATTTGCTGTTACCGTGTTGGTGTAAATATCCCCACCGTTGATAAATGTTGTTCCTGGGTATTGCCACAGATCGCGATATGCTTTAGCGTTATTTTCCGCCGCTGTTGCCTGAGTATCAGTGTATGCTGTAACATCCTCGGGTGCAGGTGTCCAGTCGGTTGCTTTGTTGCCTTGTTCTATTTTAATATCAGTAAACCAATAATCTACCGCATCTAGACTGTCTAAATCCACGAAATTATAACTATCAGACCAGTTCTGTACATTACCTGTGAAAGAAAATTCTTGGCTTACTGTTGTAAGACTCAACGAGGTACTTCCTGTTACATCACAAATATCAGTTCCTATGGCACTATTGGCGCTCGCTTTAGCCTTGAAACTTACTGTCCATTCACCGTTGGATTTAATAACGTTACCTAAACGAACCGAAGCACCCGAAGAAACTCCCGTAAGCATAAACCCATTCGGAGCATTCGTTTCGTCTTTTGCTATAGTTACAGATGGCGATAATTGTGAAATATCTGTTGACTTGGTAAAATAATTCCTTCCACCAATTTCAACCGCGTCCACTTTCGCCTGCGCCCCTGTTTTATCCTCGATATCACTACTAGGACGACCACTTACATTACTTGTATCAGCACTCGTATTCTCACCTGTGACATCACCGATTAGATACCAGTCAGCTACGCTAAACGTTGCGCTCGTTGTTTTCGTGACAGTCGAACGATAAACTTTTCCGCCATTATCCCACAAGTCGCCTGCATCGTATGGCGTAGTAGGTTGTGATACAAACACTCGTCTTTTGCTATCTGCTGTATCTTGCGCTTGAGAGGCATCTTGTAGGGCTTTAGCGATTCCCTCATCTCGTACCAACGTCCATTTATAAACCGTGTTATCTAGCATAAATCGGTATGAGTAACCCGTTGTCGAATCATAAAATAAGTCGCCTATATGGTTATCTTTTTCTGCATTGTCCGTCCATAGACTAGCAGGCTCATTCGTCAAACTAGGCTTGTATGCTTTAAAGTGCGATGTGATTTGATTGTCAATTTGTGCTTGGATAGCATTCATATCATTGTCATACAAGGTAGTTCCTACATAATTCGTCAGCTGGCTATTCGTGTAATTATTAGCCGCCGCTTCAGCTGCATCTGCTTTTGTTTTAGCATCCGCTTTAGCTTCTGCCAGATTAGCTTTAGCTTGTGCAATCCGTGCTTTTTCTTCCACCGATAAGTTAGCGTCACTATAATTCTTGGCTTCCTGCATACGTTCAACGGCAATTTGGACGGGTAGTTCTTGTTGCTCTATTCCGCTAATCTCGTCAAACTTACCTTTAATTTTAGAAATTAACGTCGGTTGAGCTTCGCCGAATGTGGCTTCAAGGACAAATCCGCCAACCTCATGTATTTCATTAAAAGCGGTGATCGGCGCGTCCATTGTGATGTTCCATTTTTTATTAAAAACCTCTACAGTGTCACCTAGTCGAAAATCCGTTCCGTATTCGAACGGTGTTTTTAAAGCAAACCTGCCTGAAATATCGTTAATCGTCGGTGTCAAAATTTGCGCTTCCAAGTAAAAATCCGTTTTCATTTCATCGAGCTTACTCTGCCCGCGTTCGATTAATTTTTCTTGAATCTGTTCGGGCGTTAAGTCTTCCTCACCACTACCGCCAACATCTCGTGCGTCAATGAACGCTTCTAATCGTTCTAGTCCTTTAGTCACGCCGATCTCTTCGACTAAACGATCGACACCCTTACCCTGACCGCCTACATATCCAAAGTTTTTCAGATTAACGTCTGAATCTATGAATTGCTGCGTTTTAATCGTCTGAAAATCAGGACTAAAAAAGACAGGTTGTAAGCCTGCTTCGTTGTCTTGCGTGACGTCGCGCGGTTCTACAACGTCAAAAATCCATTTCTTCTTAACCATATCCGCGTACATAACCCAACCTAGGTTAGCCTGCTTACTGATTGCGGTGATCTCCTCATCGACGTTTTTAAAGCGTGACTCCCATTCGATATGCGCGCCACGATTTTTATTAGGTGCAACCTCGATGTGGTCAATTTGGCGGTCAGGGTCATTCGGATTAATAAAATGATTCTCGACGTAGTACTTCATTACCGTTTCAGCGTCACCTGACTTACGGTCATATCCTGTGTCAGATGGCGGAATAGTAACCCGTTGGCTTAATACACCTTTTAAAACCACACCTGTTATCTTCCAGTTTTCCGATAGTTTGCCAGATTCGTCTAATGCGATTTCACGGTGACGGATAATACCAACTTTGTCTTTCTGCTTATCTAGCATGATTAAATTGTTCTTTTGAAAGTATTCCGCGCCCTCTGTATATTGATTGACGTGTACCTCGAATTCGCCTACCTCATAAAATTTAGGTGTAAATTGCAAGGATAAATAGTTGTCTGTTTCGTGCAATAAATTCATGTATGGCGTGTAAATTCTAATTGATTGTTGCAATAAATATCACCTCCTGTTTAGGAAATTTTTGCTATTCTTTGTCTTGTTATGTCGGGTGTCACTGTCACACCTTGAAAGTTAAACATCTGGCAAAGTAACTTTACCTCATCACCTTTTTCAATTCGATCTACCCCGCTAGCAATCACATAATTATCGTTTGAAGAATTAAGAACTTTAGCAATCATGGGAAAAGATTCTACTCCATTTATATAGACATAGATCTGGACGTCAAGACCGACTGGATATGGGTTAGCTTTAAACCCAACTTCCGCCCAAATACTATAAACACCTCTCGCTTTTGCCTTAAATGTAGTCGGTGATATAATCTCATTTTGAGCATCTTCAATGATCGTTCTGTACTCCAGATAATTAGTATTATCAGTAGCAGAATAAACTTGTGTTGCTGCTGTATTTTCCGTTTTAATAAACGGCTGATTAAGCAAGGAAACTATACCGTTCGAATCTATTTCTAATCCCCTATAAATATTATGCAACGGTATATATCCACACACCGCATCGTCAGTGCGTTCGTCTGTAATCTCCGTCTGCTCGATAAACGATTTACCTGCAATTATTTTAACCTGCGCCACGCTTAACTCGAAAATATAACTGTCACGGACAATTGCGGGAGGTACAAGACTGTCAGCCGTGCCTTTTCTGACTAATGCGTATGTCCTGCGTTGCCCTGGTGTATTATCAAACCTCACAATGATGCGGTCAATGCGGTCAACGGTCGGTTCTGCCGCGTCATGCGTTAGGCTTAATGCCGCCGTATTTTCATACATATAGCCGTCAGCAAAAGCATAGCCAGCCCCTAATAAAACCGTCATATTTAGTTTTTCGCTTACCGTTAAATCTGGTAAGTTAACAGTGTTTGACACACCATTGCCGATTATCTGCTCGTGGAACCTCGCAAAGTCTGCGGCTTGATAGATTTTTTGTTCCGTGGCGGTACTGTCGAAAAAATAGCCTCTTTCCATCTAATCCCTCCTTATATTCCTGTGTACCGGTCGTACCAAGCAATCGCCACAATTGCGTTACCATCGCCTGCATCTGCAATGTACTGTATTTCATTGTAGCCAACGTCCAACTTCCAAAAGTCGCTATTATGGTCTAAATACCCGATAGCCTTTTCAATTGCTAAACCGTCGCGGTAAATTTCGACACGTTTACTTTGATCGTTGGTATCAACATGCAAGACGTCGTTTGCCGACAACGATAGATTAACTCGTATATACTTACCTGTTGTTTTATTGATTACACGTGGATTCGTAACAGGTCCTTGAATATCAATTGTAATAGGTGTTTCCACATCGCCTTCGTTGTTTAAAATCGTCGTGTCGCCGCTTATTCCAAATTCGATTGGGAACGTCGTCGGTATATTTAATTTACCTTCGTATGCGCGTAATGCGCGTGATACTTCTTGTGGGTCTTGCCAGTATGGGTTAGGGCATTTCCACGTGATCATAAATTCCTGAAAAGGGCTTGTGGAACGCTCTGGAAATACAGGAACACCATCTAATGCACCTAAAATTTCTTTAGTGTCCCCATCTAATTCTAGCGTTAATTTACCTAGCCCCAATTTGGGATTACAAACGCGCAATATGTCTTTTCGTCTTTGTTTTATTGCTATTAAATCGGTGTCTGTAATAGCCCCTTCTAAAATAGGAAACCTAGGTTGTAAAATCGTATCTATATAGGTATCACCATCTTGGTACGGGGCTTGTTGCCCTTGCACGTTAGCATTTACTTCACTTATGCCAGTTAAACTAGTAATTAAAAAAGGCGATAGATAAAAAGATATCTGCTCACCTCTACCATTGCTATAAGTTAGCCGTCTCATTATCTATCTCCCCTACCATTCCATCGCTAGTTGGCGACTGGCTTGTTTTTGTAATCTTGCAGTTTCAGACGGTGAAGTTGGTTCTGGACTATTAATCGTTAAATATTGGTTTATTGTTCGCCCACCAGATTCTTGACTATTCAACCCACTAACAACCCTACCAGCTTCACCAGACGGGCTAGCACCTGTTGCATAACCAGGCATGCTATTCAAAGCGCCAAT
>JBDNGJ010000079.1:0-4647 GCA_041689365.1 Virgibacillus sp. | reverse complement strand
TCTTCCTCGATTAACCGTGCTTATCGGACTGTCCACCCTGTCATTCGTGTACTCTGACCGCAAAGGTGCTTGTTCACTATTACTCCGAATCACCACAAACTGATTGGGTGCTTCGGTCAAATCATATTCCTCTTCCATTCCTGGAACGGTTACTGATTCACTATCATCGATATAGGTGTATTCCGCTGATCGTTGTGTAGGACTCCTGTAATATGCACTGGAATAGTACCCATATACGTCCACTTTAATCCCGTCGTAGTTGATTTGCCTTAGTATCTCATTAATGGCAAAAAGCTTTTCTTTCCCAGGTTCAAATTCTATATCGGTATCAAGCACTTTATCCGTTTGTTCGATGTTCCATTTGGTGATTCCTGCTGACTGCAATATCTGGATGACAGCATCAACATAGTTTGTTCCTGTCGGTACATTATATCGGTCAATGAATTTATCCTCTTTTAGCACGATTAAACCGTCATAGGCATCAATTTCACGAATAATCATATTGTTTTGGTCGGCCCTTGTTGGTGACGATAGTAAAAATATGCCGAGTGGGAAGGTAATGTATTTGCTTGGTATGGTTTCTAGTTCTATTACTGCCTTTTCATATTTAGCACCGTATATTGTGCCGTCATTTCCGTTTGGTGTGCTGTCTTTAGCAATAGTGCCTGTACCTTCGTTGAAGCGCCACAGACCGACTAGGTTAGGTTCGTTTCCTGTTAGTCGTTTGTTCATGTTTGCTTGGATTTCGGTTTGAGTTAGTGCTTTATTCCAAATGCTTACGTTATTAATTTTCCCGTCAAAAAAATAATCCGAATATACGTTAGACCATTTTCCAACCACGAAAGTATCGTAATTTTGTACTAATGTAGCTACTATCTCACCAATATATACATTATTAAAGTACGCCTTAAATCTATCTGTATCGTACACGACAGCAACATGATTCCAGGTATTAAGGTTTACCGTTTGTGGGAAAACGCGTGTCTGATATGCGCCTACACCATCACCCCAGGTTATTTTTATAGCTGTACTAAGCGGTATGATATTAAAACCAGTAGCGGGTGTGCCATAGTTTAGATTACTGATTACTGCTGACCAATTGTCGTTTGTGGATCGCATATTAAACCAAGCTTCATAGGATGAGTTTACAGTAAGACCTACTGGCACAGGGGAACTTACATAATCATTCACCCCATAAAACGCCAAAGCGTAATCATCATGTTTACGCTTAATCTCCGGCACTTTCAGTTCAACAAAAGGCTGAATTCTATCACTTAGATAATCTATTTGCTCTGTTTCACGTATCCATTGTTGCTTTTGTTCTGCAAGCCACGTTTGATATCCTTGGTCTTCGGGTGCCGGTGACCAGTCGGTTGCTTTGTTGCCTTGTTCGATTTTGATCTGAGTAATATCAATTTTTTCAGTTCCCGAGGAAGCCAGAAAATATAATCTCAAAGATGTAACTCCACTAGGAATTGTATATTGACCTGAATATCTAATCCAACCTCCTTCTCCTGTAAATGAACTCCCATATATATTACCTATCGCTGCAATTTCAGGAGTGTAACTCAATATCGAAATTCTGAACCTGGAAGTATTGATATTTTCTCTTACTAAGGCAGACATTGTGTATGTCTCTCCTTCTTTCACTTCTAAGCCATCATACCTTACTCCCCAAGAGTATCCTTGAGAAACATACGCTATTCCTTCTTCCTCCTGTATAGCAGGTAAAGCAGCCCACTCATCTGAGCCCGCTGAAAAATCACTGTTTAAAAATAAATTCCTCCCACCAATCTCAAATGGTTTATCGGGCACAGTCTCCTTCAAACTAAATTTAGCAGTACGTTTGATATGCGCCAATGAATTGCAAGCAACTTCCCCATCTAATACATTATCAAGTGTGCGAATATAGTTATTATCAGCATCTAACAAGTCATAATGAAAACGCATCTGCACAGGTGCATATACACCATGCAATGCGTTCTTGACTTCTTCTGCGCTGAATCCTTGACGTTGTAAAGCTAACATCAAACCACCTCACTATAACTGTTTGCTGTGATGGTTATGGTTGTCGAATAGCCGTACACTTCATCGGCAATTGGTAATGCTGATATAGCGCCAAATATTCTGCGCCCACGCCCGTCACGATAACAAACAATATTCTTAGCTTTGATAATCTGATTAAGTGATTCATAGTCTCCCCATGCTTTGAACATTTGCAAGGTTACAGTAACTCTATTATCTTCCTGTTCGCTAAAGTAGGTAACAGGATATTTACGTCCAGCAAATTGTAAGCTAGTAGACTGCGTTGACCAGTTATTATCACGACCACCCCCATCAGCTCTAAAATTGTGAAGTGTATCTGCGTTTGTTATATCATGCAACCACACCCCTGAAAGACTAACAGATTGACTTGTTGTATTGCTATCTGAATACGTTCCATTGTCACCCCATGCGCGAACATAGTATTCATATGCTTGGCCGCTGGCTACTGCGTAATCAACGTAATCTGTGTTTGACGGTAATCCTTTAGCAATTCGTGACCATTCTCCGTTTTCTTTACGATAAATATTGTTGTAACTAATAATCGGTTGCGTTCCGCTTGGCAACGGATTGCTGATATTCAGCGTGATAGACGATTCGTTTTTAATAGCTTGAACATCTGATTTAGCGGGTGGTGTGTAGGAAACAGTAATAACTACGCTGGCATAAGTTGACCATATTCCGCCGCCACCTTTCGTGCGCACTTTAATCGTGTACTGACCACTGTTTTGCAAATCTATGCCTATTGTTCGTGCTTTGTTTCCGCTGACTACTTCGCCAGTATCCCAAGCGATAGCATTTAAACTATCCTCAATGACAATCTGATAACTTGTTTGTCCAGTGCTTGACCATTGAATCGTAGGATTTGCTACAGCGGCACTTGATGTTGGGCTTGTAATGGCAGGCGCATCAGTTGGGTCACTTGACGTAAAAATAATTGTGTTAGACCACAGGCTCTGCAATCCAGCTTGGTCATACGTCATCACTCGCCATTCAATTTCACCAGATGGAAATATATTTGCAGATACATCAAAATATTCGTTTGATGTGTTTTGCGTAATATCATTCCATGTTGTCGCCCCTTGCAAGCGCCATTGCATATCAAATTTAGATTGCGCATCATTTGCATTTGGGTCATTAAATTTCCAACTAAAACGTTGCACTCTAGTTCTATCTAACGTGCGACCATTCGGCGATAATCCATCAGGGATAGTAGGTGCGGTATTGTGACTTATCGTGAATACTCCGTCTGATTCATCCCAATCCGAGTAAAAAGAGCCATCATAAGCGCGAACGCGTACACGAGCAACGGATGTGGCATCATGCTGTAAAAAGTCGTATTGATATTGTTCTACATCCATACCTGTTGTGACAACTTCTTGCCATGTATAACCGTTGTCCGTTGATATCTGTATATGCGTTTGTAAACCGGCTGCGACTGCCCATGTGATCGTGTATGAGCCTATAATTGTTTCGCCGCCATTTGGGGCCGTTAATGCCGGTGTATCAGCAATGCTGGATTTCTCATAAAAGTAATCACCATCCCTGCCATCATCCGGATAAGTTCCATCCGCTGCAGTGACAATACCCACATATGAACCTTTGCTATAGTTGGTGTATGCTGCACCTTTTTCATACCAATAACCATCTGAATTTCGTTGCCCATCAGTATAAGCGGAACTTGAACCAGTTATAGTATTAATAAAAGAACCCCTGTTATAGGATGAAAGAAAAGATGTTCTTTTGTCCTCATACCAATATCTATCGAAAGAATTTAACGTGAAATTCTCCTGCGTTAAATCTATTCTGCCATAGAAAGTTCCACTTAGAGTAACCTCGACGTCGAAATAACCATCCAGACTAAATGTTGCTGTTCCGTCCGAAGCGTGATTAATTGTAAAGTTTTTTTCGTGTATTAACTTCTTTTGATAAGCCGATAATTCAGCCAATCCTGCTTCTGTTTTTCTGTCCCACGCTCCATTGTTGTACTGAATTCCTACCTCTTTTGTAGCAGTTGAGTAAACTTCTCCATAAGCGTCAAAAGATTCCCAATACATTTTAGAGTTAACATAACTCTGATTATTGGAAATTGATTGTGTAGCTGTCCACTCAAGGACTACTCTCCAATGACTATCGACATTTTGAACAATACTCCCACTTAATGCCATACATTTACACCTCCTAACTTGCTTCTATTGTGTTTAATACACATATTTATAAAGTGTTCTGCCGGAAATTCTATAAACAGCCCCTGTATTTCCAGGCTTGATTGTTTCTGAGCCGCCAGAGCCTGTATAGTACCCATCATTAGCATTAAATGAGTAGTAAGCATTTTCAGTAAAAGTATTTCCATACCCGCTAGCAACTCTTTCCCACGAACCCTCTGCATAGACAGGGTTAGCATTATATCTATCCCAATAGTATCCAGAATCCACATCTGCATTATACTTTTTATAGTTATAAGTTGGCATGAAATACCTCCTTCCTTAAACCGTCTTATAAGATACTTTTAAGCCTTTTGCCATACCAACAACATCGTTGAATTCTTTGACGTTTTTGGCATCAATTGTGACGTAATACGTGTCTCCACTACCATTAGTCCCC
>JBDNGJ010000078.1:0-5212 GCA_041689365.1 Virgibacillus sp. | reverse complement strand
ATTATTCTAGCAGTTACTTTGCATCGCATATCTTAGGTGTACAAAAAACTTATATCAATGTTGCCAAGTCAACAATAAAAAACGTACTGAGTTTATCAATGATAGCCATTTGAGCTTATTCTATAGATGCGAAAGTTGAGTCAATAACAAATAATTTTCAATAAACAAACACCCCACCATTTCATAATGGTGGGGTGCTTTATTTATAAATTAATAAAAGGGGGTATTATAGTATACGTTTTAACGAAATCTTTGTTTCGTTATTTTTGTAATTTTTTTGGTATCGAGTGAAGTATTTTTCGGAACTTCCTGATTCACTACCTCTTCCTCCGATTCCTTTTCGACCAGATTCATATCGTAGCCAAGTTCCTCAGCCTTTTGCCGCATGAATTCATAGAAGCTTTGACCCTTGTTTGGTCCGACATGATATACGCCTGTGACATCATTTTGGACCAATTCGGCTACTACAACTGCCAGAGCGTCAACATGAACAAACGTACGAATTAAATCGTTCCGAAAAGCTATTCGTTTATCGGACCGAAGATGATATGCTAACTTATCGGTTCGTTCATCAAGTTTTCCTATTTTGTTCTCACCATAAATCGGGCCGGCACGCAAAATAGCATAATTGGACAGTTCTTTTGTGATAAAGCGTTCTGCCTTCACTTTTGCATTAGCATAGTTAGCAAATAAATGGTCCTCAGGCAATTTTGACATTGGATCTTCCTCATCATATGGCCCTTTCCCCTCTGTAAATACAAAATCCGATGAAATATAAACTAGTTTTGTTTGTGGTGTAAGATGCGTGATTAAATGCATAAGCCCCTGATCAACCAGTTCATGTTCATTAGGGCCGCTCATCACTGACCATACCACTACATCCGGTTGCGTCTTCTTAAAGAAATCAGAAAATGACTCTGGCTGATTAATATCTAGTTTATATAAATTATCGAACATGGTCGGTTCTGTTAGGTAAGTGCCAACCACATCGACAGCCGTAGTTTCTTTTAGCAGTTTATATATGGAAGCACCTGTGTAACCACTTGCTCCAAATACACATACTTTCATCATTTTCACCTTCCCTTTCCCATTCAAGCATGATGGTGGTGATTTTTATTTTGCCGCTGATCAATGATTCTTTTCAATTTAGACATATTTGCTTCTATAAACGGCTGGCTTATGACCTGAATTGGCCTACTTGATAAAACAAGAACAATTGCTGCTGAAATAACAGCTAAACCTATTATATCCAGTGCGTTATTTACATCAAATAAACCTGCCTGCCGGAAAAATTGAATGAAAAACCCGTGTAAAAGATAGACATATAATGTTCTTGTGCCAAGCTTTGTGAATTTACTTTGGGCTTTTGGAATCCATGCTAATACACTGAATGCCATAATAGCTGACGTAAGATACACGAGTGATCGTGCAAACAAGCCAAACTCAGGCTGCCCTAAATCACTATAGGACTTAGAAGCCAGCAGCCAGCCTGAATTAAATTCAGGTGCAATATATATCGCTACCGCTACCGTTGCCATAATTGCTACAGATGCTATTTTCGCACGCTTATGCTTAATCCACATAAGGTGATTTTGTGTCAGCCAGTAACCCATTAAGAAAAATGGGAAAAACACAAATGTCCTGGATAAACTAAATGTGTGACCAATTTCTCCAAAATAGCCGACAGCTAAACCAATGGTTATGGAAATTATTACACTGAATACTGCTGGAATTTTTTTGAACCAATAAAGCAGTAAATGCCAACTGAATAAACTAAACAAAAACCATAATGACCAGTGCGGATAGAACACCCCTGTCTGCCAGCCTTCTTTTCCAATAAAAAAGTAATAAGCTGTATATAGAATCTGAAAAATAATATATGGTACTAATAATTTTTTAGCCAAGTTTATTATATAATTCTTGTTCCCTGAACCTTTCGCAAAAAAACCTGCCAGGAAAATAAATGCTGGCATATGAAACGTATAAATCCATAAATAAAGTGAATTCATCCCCCGCGAACCATCCGTGAATGGCTGTATCATATGGCCAAATACGACAAGAAAAATTAAAAATACTTTCGCGTTATCAAAAAATGCATTTCGCTCCATGCTTCTCATCCCTTTTACTTTCAATATCTTGAGCCCCTATATTGCTATACCCGTTTCTAAACAGAAATACGACGGCATACCATTGATTTATTGAGGTCGTTATTGAAATGTAAATGGAATGAAAAATTGAAATGTCATTGTAAAAAGAACATGCCCCTTTCTTACAGGAAAGGTGACATGTTCGTTTTATTTAACAGCCTTCTTTTTTTGCGTTGACGACTTCTTTTTTGATTTTGTGTTCGTATTTTCCTTTTCTTTGGTTTTTTGCTGATCATCCTGGGCACGATTCAATGAAGCCTGTAGTGCATCCATTAAATTTGTTGCTTTTTCAGGCTTCGGCTTGTCTTTGGCCGTTGTAACTTCTTCCTGGTTTTTCTTTTCCTCAATCAAATCTAATAAAGAAGATCTGTACTCATCTTTATATTTCTCTGGATCAAATTCCGTTGTTAACTGATCTATTAGCATTTTAGCAGTATCGAGTTCTTTTTCCGGTGTTTCTGTCTCTTCCGGAACATTTGGCACATCCTGAACATTACGAACTTCGTCGGGAAAATGAATAGTTTCTACTACAAGTGTATTCTGATAAATACGGATGACCGCAAGTTGTTCTTTTGAACGGATAATCATTTTAGCAATTCCGATCTTCCCAGTGTCCTCAAGTGCAGAACGCAGCAGACTATATGCCTTCCCTCCACCTTCACTCGGCGATAGGAAATAACTTTTTTCAAAATAAATTGGGTCTATCTCGTCTAATTTAACAAAATCAACAATTTCGACGGCTTTGTCAGCCTGTTCCTTCTTTAAGTTTTCTAAGTCTTCATCATCTAAAACAACAAATTTATTTTTGGCATATTCATATGCTTTTACTATTTCATCACTTTCTATTTCTCGATCACATACTGGACATGTTCGTTGATATTTTATCGGAGATTGGCATTCCTTGTGGAGCTGTCGCAATTTCACGTCCTTATTTTCTGTTGCAGCATGCATTTTCACAGGGATATTCACAAGTCCGAAGCTGATGGTTCCCTTCCACATCGTGTGCATTATTCTAACCTCCCTTTTTCCAATAGTGTCCCGCCATGGCCTATTTTTATCCTTTTGATATTTTTCTCAAGTATGAGCAACATTAATATAAAAGGAGTGTGTTAGCCGTGAAATTAATGAAGCCAATTGCCAGTGAGCAAATTCCCACTGGGTCTGAGTGGGTATATGAGGTAAAGTATGATGGATTCCGGTGTGTTCTACATTGGGAGAAAGAATCAATCCGCCTAATCAGCAGGAACGATACAGACCTTACTGCAAATTTTCCAGAGATTATTGAGGCATGTCAATCACAGCAGTCATCCATACAGGATTCACTTCCGCTCCGGGTTGATGGTGAATTGGTCGTCTTGAATAATGCGTACCATGCTAACTTTTCCTTAATACAAAAGCGTGGCCGTCTGAAAAATATGGAACCGATTGAAAATGCTGCTGCAAGCCGTCCGGCAAGCTTTATGGCATTTGACTTATTGGCATATAAGGATGAATCACTAGTTAGCGAAAAATTTGCTGAAAGGAAGAAAGAGCTAGCTGCCATTTTTGATAATGAACAGATTGAAAAATGTTTAAATTTTGTACCTTTTTCAAACGACTCGGATGAACTGTGGAAGAAGATTTTTGACTATAAAGGGGAAGGTTTAGTCGCTAAACGAATAACCAGTATTTACGAAGATGAAAAGAAGCATAAAGATTGGTTCAAAATCAAAAACTGGCGGAACATAAATGGCTTTTTGACATTTTATAATACTAAAAATGACTATTTTACTGTTTGTGTATTTGATCATGATGAAGTACTATCTGTTGGAAAGTGTAAACACGGGCTGGATGACGAGGCGTTTACTACACTGAAAGAATTATTTCGTGCAAATGGGAAAAAGGAGGCGGATGGCTATAGGCTCCCCCCAGCAATATGTGCTGAAATCCATACATTAGACTTATATAAAAGTGAACTACGAGAACCTGAATTTTATCAAATGCTGCCGAACATGGCTGCCTCCGATTGTACGCTTGATAAATTAAAACTCGATATCACAATGCCTCCAGATACATTTGAACTTTCAAATACTGCTAAAACTTTCTGGCCACAGGTTGGCATGACGAAAGGTGACTTGCTTATCTACATGCGGGAGATTTCCCCTTATATGCTCCCCTACTTAAATGATCGACGTTTAACTGTTATACGCTGTCCGGACGGCGTGGATGAAGAATCTTTTTTTCAAAAACATCTTCCTGATTATGCACCATCCTTCATTAAAAGCATCACTATTGATGATGAGGAATTTTTTATTTGTGATTCGTTGGATTCGCTATTATGGTTTGCCAATCATGGCGCAATAGAATTTCACATTCCATTTCAACCGACTGGCAGTGACACCCCAACAGAGATTGTATTCGACCTGGATCCTCCTGACAGAGAGGCTTTCCCACTGGCAATTAAGGCTGCAGATCTATTGAAACAAATGCTCGACGGTCTTGAACTTATTTCATTTGTCAAAACATCCGGCGGAAAAGGAATACAAATACACATCCCTATCCCGGATAAAAGCATGACATATGACCAAACAGGGGTTTTCACTCAAGCAATCGCATGGACAATTGAAAAGGAGCATCCTGATTTATTTACAACAGAACGTCTCAAAAAAAATAGAGGAAATCGGCTGTATATTGACTATTTACAGCATGGTAAAGACAAAACATTAGTAGCCCCATACTCTCCACGAAAAAGAGATGATGCAACAGTCGCAGCACCATTATTCTGGGAAGAAGTTAAGGAAGGACTCACACCTGACGCGTTCACAATTGCTAATGTTGTTGAACGCGTGAAGAAATATGGATGCCCGTTCGATGGTTATTTTGAAGTGGGTAAAACGCAAGTTATGGATAAGATTTTAGGGCTTGTGGAGAGGTAACTTGGGCTTGGTGAGCTGGCTATCGCGCGAGTTCGGGCTGCTGTTGCGCGAGTTTGAGCTGCTGTTGCGCGAGTTTGGGCTGGTGTTGCGCGAGTTGGAGCTGCTGTTGCGCGAGTTCGGGCTGCTGTTGCGCGAGTTTGGGCTGCTGTT
>JBDNGJ010000077.1:0-24074 GCA_041689365.1 Virgibacillus sp. | reverse complement strand
GGCGGCTGATGAGCCTCCTTGCTCCTACGTCGCTGCGTAGTCTCATCTAGGCCTCAGCTCCCACAGGAGTCTCCGTGTATTTCCTACGCTTGGTTTTGCTCACAAGAACTTTAAAAAAAGATTTTATACCACTAAACTAGCAGTTGGAATATGCGAGACTCCTGTGGGACAGCAATCCAAAGAGACTCCACAGGGAGCGTTCTTTGCAAGCGAGCGAGGAGGCTCGTGGTGAGCCCACGGAAAGCGAGTATATTCCAACTGCGTCGTAGGAAGCTTCACTAAATGCTTCCAATAGGACTCCCATAGTTAGTTCGCATTTTATATTTTATGTGTCATAAACAATAAACTTTTAGAAAAAAACTAATAAATAAATTATGCCACTTTTTTGCTTCGACATTCGATAATAATAGTAGAAGCATTAGTCTTCAATTGGATTTTTATTTTCATCTAATGTAAATCCTTCACCAACTACATCATGAACAGAGCTTACTGCTACAAAGGCGTGGGGATCTATTGCATTAATTATATTCTTGAGCCGGACGATTTCATTCCTTCCAACTATGCAATAAAGAACATCACGATTTTCGCCGGTAAAGCTTCCTTTTCCAGATAAAACCGTAACACCACGATCCATTTCTTTGTTAATCTTTGTTGCAATATCTTTACTATGACTGGAAATTATCGTAGCACCACGTGCAGAGTATGCACCTTCCTGGATAAAATCAATTACTCGAGCTGCAATATAAACAGCTACCAGAGTGTACATGCCCTCAACCAATTCAAGAATGGTGAAGACTGATGTGGTAATAACAACAAAATCAAAAAGAAACATTGTTTTACCCATACTCCAGCCTACGTGTTTATAGACTAGTCTCGCGATTATATCTACACCGCCTGTTGTACCTCCATATCGGAAGATAATACCTAATCCAACACCGATGAAGCCCCCTGCAAAAAGTGCTGCAAGTGTCATATCCGACTGCAGATAAGTTGGAAATGGATTGATTTGAAAAATATACAAAAATATGGATACAGCGAAGGTACCAATTATCGTATACAAAAATGTATTACGTCCAAGAAATTTCCATCCTATGAAAAAGACAGGAATGTTAAGAATAATATTTGTAATAGCCGGATCCCATTCCCATAGAAAATAAAGGAGTAATGTAATACCAGTAAATCCGCCTTCTCCTAAGTTGTTTTGCATATTAAAATGAACAATTCCAAATGAGAAAATGGCTGACCCCAGCAGAATAAATATAATATTTTTTATTTTTAAGCCAAATAACATCTATAAAACCTCCAATCCCTTTTATACGTAACATTCTCTTAAATGACACTTTTATTATTATAGACAATATAGCAGCTAAGAACAATTAAATCAGATACACTACTCAGTTTAATAATTTGTCAAATCATGGCCTTTTAGCTAACATGAAAGAAGATTAAACAAGTTAGAGGAGTAATTTAATATGACAGGAAACAGTAAATCATATAGCACAGATGAAATTCAGACAAGAGTTGATTCATATATTTCACAGTATAAGGAAGGCTATTTTTCCCCGCTAAGCCTTATGGCAAGATTAACTGAGGAATTGGGAGAAATGGCACGCGAAGTAAACCATTACTATGGTGAAAAGCCTAAAAAATCATCTGAGACACAGAAGACGATAGAAGATGAACTTGGTGATATCTTATTCGTTCTTACTTGCTTTGCAAATTCACTTGATATAAATATGTCAGAAGCCTTTGACTTATCTATTAGCAAGATAGAATCTAGGGATAAAGACCGTTGGACAAAAAAAGATTAATCAAACAATACTAATAAACATAACAGGAGGCTACATGCATGAGTGTAAAAGTAATTATTGCCGGTCCTAGAGGAAAAATGGGATCTGAGGCTGTACATATGGTAAACAATGAGGAGTCATTTGAACTGGTTGCATGTCTTGACCGTAAAAATCATGGCAAAAAAGTAAAAGATATTGATAACCTTCCAGATCTGTATGTACCAATCTTTGAAGATCCTGAAGTATGTTTTCAAGAAGTTGCTGCAGACGTTTTAATCGATCTGACAGCACCGGATGCCGGGTTCTTGCATACAAAACTAGCTCTACAATACAATATTCGACCTGTAGTCGGGACATCTGGATTTTCAGCTGAACAAATAAATACCTTATCTGACTTATCAAGTACGAACGATATTGGTTGTATTATTGCACCTAACTTTGCTGTTGGTGCTGTCTTGATGATGCAATTCGCTAAGACAGCCGCGAAATATTTACCAGATGTAGAGATAATAGAGAAACACCATGATCAGAAATTAGACGCGCCATCAGGTTCAGCAGTTAAAACTGCAGAGATGATTAAGGAAAACAGAGAAAGTAAGCAACAAGGACATCCAGATGAACGTGAAGTAATGAATGGTGCTAGAGGAGCAGAGACTGATGGTATTAGAATCCATAGTGTGCGCCTGCCAGGTCTTGTCGCTCATCAGGAAGTGGTTTATGGTGGCCCTGGTCAAACGTTAACAATTAAGCATGATTCCTATAACCGTCAATCGTTTATGGATGGGGTAAAGCTATCTGTTAATGAAGTAATGGGCTTAAATAAGCTTGTATACGGATTAGAAAATATACTGGAGTAGTTAGGTGGGATACCAATGAATATCGCATTAATTGCACACGATAAAAAGAAGCAAGATATTATCAACTTCAGTGTTGCATATAAACATGTCTTACAGAATCATAACTTATTTGCAACTGGAACCACTGGAACAAGAATAACGGAGGAGACCGGACTTGATATTCACAGGTTCCAGTCGGGGCCAATTGGAGGGGATCAGCAGATAGGAGCAAAGATTGCAAACAATGAAATGGATGTTGTTATTTTTTTCAGAGATCCTTTAACAGCCCAGCCACACGAGCCGGACGTTAGTGCACTCATGCGTCTTTGTGATGTTCACTTAATTCCCCTTGCAACTAACCTGGCTGCGGCCGAGATTGTTATCCGTGCATTGGCAAGAGGTGACTTTGAGTGGCGTGAAGTTGTCAAACAAAATAGACGTGAGGGTATGAATAAATGAAGAAGATTGGAATAACATGCTATCCAACTGTAGGTGGCTCAGGGATTATTGCTACTGAACTTGGGATGTTAATGGCAAAACAAGGCAATCAGATTCATTTTATAACATCCAGTCTGCCGTTCCGGCTAAGTAGGGTACACCCTAATATCTATTACCATGAAGTTGAGCTAAATCATTATCCGGTTTTTCAATATCCTCCATTTGATCTAGCTTTAGCAAATAAGATGGCTGAAGTGATCGATCAGGAAAAATTGGATATTCTTCATGTCCACTATGCAATGCCTCACGCCATTTGTGCAATTCTAGCGAAAGATATTGCAAAACATGATGTAAAAATTGTAACAACATTACATGGTACGGATATAACTGTTTTAGGGATTGATCATTCCCTCAAAAAAATGATCAGACATGGCATAGAAAACTCTGATGCCGTTACAGCCGTATCAAATAGTTTGGTGAAGCAAACGAAAGAGATGCTTGGTGTGGATAAAAAAATCAATGTTATATATAATTTTGTTAATGAAGAAGAATATTTTAAAAACGAACCTCCTGGTATTAAGCAGCAATATGGAATCGAACCCAATGAAAAAGTAATCATTCATATCTCCAATTTCCGTAAAGTTAAAAGGGTGGAAGATGTAATTCATACATTCTATAAAATTCAGGAATCTGTTAAAGCTAAGTTGATACTTGTCGGAGATGGTCCTGAATATTCTGAGGCATATCATCTGGTTGAGGAACTGGGAATAACGGGGCAAGTCCTTTTTCTCGGGAAACAAAAGAAAGTTAGTGATTTAATGTCTATTTCCGATTTAAAATTGCTTATGTCGGAAAAAGAAAGCTTTGGTCTTGTATTATTAGAGGCAATGTCCTGTGAGGTACCGTGTATTGGAACAAATGTAGGGGGAGTACCTGAGGTAATAGAACATAACAAAACCGGCTACATAATTGAGTTAGGTGATATTGAGAAAGCTGCAAAATACGCAGTTCATTTACTTGAAAATGATGAACTATTGGACCGGTTCTCCAAAAATGCATTAGCACATGCCAGAAAACATTTTTATTCCTATGATATTGTCCAGCAGTACACAGCGTTATATGATGATATAATGAATTAACATTAAACAGAAATAATGGTGATTACGTGTTATTTACCAAACCCTTTATTGAGGCAAAAGAGGTACTAAATCAAATTGAAAATCATGCTTATGACGCCTATTTTGTTGGTGGGTGTGTAAGAGATCTATTACTTAAACGGGAAATAGGTGACATTGATATAGCAACCTCTGCACCTCCAAGTGTGATCCAGCAGATTTTTAATAAGGTCATTCCAGTCGGATTGGAGCATGGCACAGTTATCGTGCGTCATCGTCATCAGTCGTACGAAGTTACCACTTTTCGCGTTGATGGAAATTATTCGGACCAGCGACATCCTGACACGGTTGAATTTATTCAAACGATTGATCAGGATTTAAAACGCCGTGATTTTACAATTAATGCTCTCGCTATGGATAAACAAGGTAATGTTATTGATTTGTTCGATGGGAGAAGCGATATTGAAAATAAAATAATTCAGACAGTTGGTAACGGGTATGATCGATTTACGGAAGATCCTTTGCGTATTATTCGCGCGCTGCGATTTTCAAGTCAACTGGGTTTTTCCATCAGCTTAAATACTATAAAAGATATGAAGTTAGTTAAAAGTGAGATTGAAAACATTGCAGTTGAGCGAATAAATAATGAAATATCTAAATTATTTGCTGGCGATTATATTGAGACTGGTATTAATTATTTGATCGATACAAAGGTATATCAGCATTTACCAATCATGAACGAATATCCAAATATCATTGGACTCCTTCCGAAGAACATACAAGCTGTACGCTCATTTGGAGGAGTTATTGCACTTTTTCATTTTTTAGACCCGACGATAAGCATTAAAAAATGGGCTGATAAATGGAAATGTTCAAATAAAGTAAAAAATGAAGCCATACTTCTGAGTGAGGCATTATTGCATTTTAAAAATAGCGGATTGGACCGCTGGTTAGTATATCTACTGCCAACCGACTACTATCAGGTTTTTTCAGAATTAGTAAATATCCTCTTCAAACAAATTGTATTAGCAGAAGAAATGGAGCATTTAGACAGAAGTCTACCGATAAAGTCGAAAAAAGATCTGGCAATCACCGGTGATGATGTCCGTGAATTATTCCCTCAGTTAAAAAGCGGGCCATGGATTCGAAATACATTAACCGCAGTTGAACATGAAGTTTTATCAGGAAATTTGAAGAATAATAAAATGGTTTTAAAGGATTGGATAAAATGGAATCCACACGTAACAGATTAATCGAATTATTAGAAACCAGCGATAAGCAATTTATTTCTGGACAGCTGTTATCCGAAAAGCTTAAAATATCCCGAAGTGCCATCTGGAAACATATGAAAGAGCTTGAAAAAGATGGGTATCATGTAGAAGGAGTTTCAAAAAAAGGGTATCGGATTGTGAAATTTCCGGATAAGGTAAGTGAAAACACAATTCAGTGGGGCTTAAGAACTAATTGGCTTGGAAAAAATATAATTCACAAGGATTCAACAACGACAACTCAGCAAATTGCCCATCAGGCTGCACAGGAGAATGCTGAACATGGTACAATTGTCATAGCAGATGAACAGACGAAGGGTAAAGGAAGAATGAATCGCCAATGGCATTCCACGAAGGGTAAAGGAATCTGGATGAGTATCATCCTTAGACCAAACGTTCTTCCAGTAATGGCGCCACAGTTAACCTTATTATCGGCAACTGTACTTGCTGATGCAATTGCAGAACACACTGCATTAACACCAAAGATTAAATGGCCAAATGATATATTAATCAACGATCAAAAAACTGCAGGTATTTTAACGGAGATGCAGGCTGAACAAGATCAAATTCAATATGTCGTAATTGGGGTAGGAATAAATGTTAACCACGTAATAGAGGATTTTGATAAAGACATCCTAGATAAAGCAACCTCACTACATATTCAAACAGGACATAAATGGAATATAAAAGATTTTATTCAGCATGTCCTGCAATCATTTGAAAAATCATATGACGACTTCATGCAGAATGGATTTCCTGATGTAAAACAAAAGTGGGAAAGCTACGGCTATCGAATTGGTGAACAAATTAAGATAAAGACATTACATAAAGAATGGAAAGCTGAATTTCTAGGAATTGCTGAAGATGGTGCCTTATTAACAAAGACAGATAACGATGAAATCAAAAAAATATACTCAGGAGAAATCGAATGGTTTATGAGGGGAGAGGACGATAATGCTAAGTAGACCAGATTTACAAAAAATGAAACAGGAAGATGAACAAATTACGATGATTACAGCATATGACTATCCATCTGCAAAACTAGCTGAGGAAGCTGGAATTGACATGATATTGGTTGGAGATTCGTTAGGAATGGTGATGTTAGGGTACGACTCTACTGTTAAAGTCACAATAAATGACATGATCCACCACGCTAAAGCGGTGAAACGCGGGGCGAAAAATACGTTTATTGTAGTGGATATGCCTTTTATGTCTTATCATGTTTCATTAGAAGCATCTTTAGAAAATGCCAAACAAATCTTTCAGGAAACAGATGCACAGGCTGTCAAAGTAGAAGGAGCATCTGAAGAGGTTCTATTGCTCGTAAAACGTCTAACAGATGCTGGTATTCCTGTTGTAGCACATTTAGGCTTAACTCCTCAATCCGTAAATGTACTGGGTGGATATAAAGTGCAAGGAAAGGATAAAGAGGCTGGTGAAAAGCTGCTTCATGATGCCATACAATTAGCTAATAATGGAGCAATCGCTTTAGTATTGGAGTGTGTGCCAAAGGAGCTTGCTGCAATTGTAACAAATAAAGTAACAATACCTACAATCGGTATCGGTGCTGGTGTGGATTGTGACGGGCAAGTTCTTGTTTATCATGACATTTTAAAATACGGAGTTGACCGTTTACCAAAATTTGTTAAACCATATACCGACTTTAATAAAGCCGGCAAACAAGCTATTGAGTCTTACATATCAAATGTTAAGGACAAAACATTTCCATTGGATGAACATTCCTTTAAGATTAAAAATAAAGATTTATTACCAAATAATTCAGAAGGCTGATAATATGAAAATAATACGTTCAACAGCTGAAATGCAGGAAAAAATGATAGAAATGTCCAAATTTGAAAGCATAGGATTTGTTGCTACTATGGGATATTTTCATGAAGGACATTTAGCATTAATGAAGCAGGCAGCAGAAGATAATGATGTTGTCGTTACAAGTATTTTTGTGAACCCACTACAATTTGGGCCAAATGAAGATTTTGATCAGTATCCGCGCGATGAGGAGCAAGATATCCGGCTTGCAGAACAAGCGGGAGTGGATATATTATTTGTTCCGGGTGTACAGGATATGTATCCAGCCAAAATGAACATAACATTATCGGTTGAAGAGAGAGCGAATGTTTTATGCGGGCGTTCGCGTCCGGGCCATTTTGAAGGTGTCATAACTGTTTTAACCAAGTTATTTAATATAATTCGTCCGAATAAAACATATTTTGGTTTAAAGGATGCCCAGCAAGTGGCAGTTGTCGACGCACTTATTAACGATTTGAATTTTCCTATCAGACTTATTGCCTTACCAACTATTCGTGAGCATGATGGATTGGCAAAGAGCAGCAGGAACGTGAACTTAGCCAATGAAGAAAGAAGTCAGGCAGTTTGGCTAAAGAAAGCATTAGACTTTGGTCGCGAACTAGTGGTTGACGGAGAAAAAAATCCTGCTATTATTGTAAAAGAGGTAATTGATGTAATAAACAGAGAAACCTCTGGTATTGTCGATTATGTCGAGATGCTGAGTTATCCGGAGTTGCAGTCTGTCTCTATTGTTAAAAATAATGTTATTTTAGCTGTTGCAGTCCAATTTAAACGGGCAAGATTGATTGATAATATTATTTTTGATGGAAGCGGGAAACTGATGAGGCGATTATATTAGGGGGCAGTTACATGTTTCGCACGATGATGAAAGCAAAAATACACCGCGCTCGAGTAACGGAAGCCAATTTAAATTATGTAGGCAGTATTACAATAGACCAGGATCTGTTGGATCAAGTTGATATGCTGCCACATGAAAAAGTCCAAATCGTCAACAACAACAATGGTGCACGGCTTGAAACTTACGTGATACCTGGAGAAAGAGGGTCAGGTACTGTTTGTCTAAATGGTGCTGCGGCACGCCTTGTCCAACCAAATGACATTGTTATAATTGTTTCGTATGCACTTATTTCAAATGATGAATTAGCATCATATAAACCAAAAGTTGCCATCATGAATGACAATAATGAGATTGAGCAACTTATTGAACAAGAACCACCGTTAACCGAGATGTAAATATTTTTGGTTAAAGGGTAGAACTCTTATCAGTTTATATGATAAGAGGTTTTTTTATACTAAGCTGTTTTCTAAAATCAGTTGTTTTGACACAAAGTCTATAGACTGCAAACTTTCTGCTAGAATAATCTCTATAGACTCTCGTCCCGCCGTCCGAGGTCGCTACGGGCGGATGCTTTCCGCGGGCACGGCCTCAGTCTCCTCGAGAAAACCACTCTGTGGAGTCTTCGGACACGTGCTATTCCCGCAGGAGTCACCGCCCTCCGCTCACCCGGACTAGTGTAGTGCTATCACACATTTATTCTATGGCGATTCCTACACCAGTTAACAGCGGAGGAAATACATGTAGACTCCTGTGGGAGCTGAGGTCAAGATGAGACTACGCAGCGACGTAGGAGCAAGGAGGCTCAGCAGCCGCCCTTGGTGCGCGAAGTGTACTTCCGGAGCGGCATAATAGCACTCAAACTTTTAAAAAGTATTTCGCAATTTATTTCAACTGCGATGTTTAAATAGCAACAAAATTTATGAGAGCCTTATACTAATAAGAATGCAAGTGCAACTAGGGTTTTTGCCATTAAAACTTGGTGGTAAGCTAAGTATACATGAGAGTTAGGTGGAAGTATGGAAAAGAAGTTTGTTGTGATTGACCTGGAAACAACAGGCCATTCCCCGGCAGAATATGATAAAATTATCGAGGTTGGAATCGTTGTTATTGAAAATAATGAGATTACTGACGAGCTTTCCACCTTTTTCAATCCAAGTATGCCAATCCCATCTTTTATTACAAATTTGACTGGGATAACTGATCATGATGTACAAGGTTCTCCTTTTTTTAAAGACAGGGCACAAGAGATAATAAATTTATTTGATAACAGTTACTTAATTGCACATAATGTCCCATTCGATTTAGGTTTTTTGAATGAAGAACTGGCATCAAATGGTTTTAAACAGCTCAATAATCCGATTATCGATACGGTAGAACTTTCCCGAGTACTTTACCCGCAAGCCCCCAGTTATAAATTGGGACAATTGGCAGAGTTCCTCGGAATAACTCATGATAACCCACATCGAGCTTTAGCAGATGCATATGTGACAGCAAAATTGTTTTTAAAATTAAAGCAGAAAGTAAAGGCGCTACCGTATGAAACAGTTGTCCATTTGTTAAGTCTGGAAGGGATGTTAAAGTCAGACATGCACTCATTACTTCATGAACAAGAGCAAGCACTCGCTTTTTCAGTTGATGAAAATGATAATATTGATACCTACAGAGGGTTGGCTTTTAAGTCGACAGCAGAAGCAAAAACAGTTAATAAAGACATTGATATAGCTTTTGGTAATTTTCTTGATGACATTTATGAATCTGGCGGTACAATGGAACAGCAAATGCGTAAATACGAAAAGAGAAATGGGCAACGTGAGATGTCTGAAACCGTCCATGATGCTTTTAGGATGAAAAATCATGCATTAATTGAAGCAGAGACTGGAACTGGAAAAACGTTAGCCTACCTAATTCCAGCAATTTATGAGGCAGTATCGGAAAAAAAGAGAGTCGTGGTCAGTACATATACAACCCAGCTGCAATCCCAGTTAATGGATGAAGAGATCCCGTTAATTCATAATTTGGTTTCCATCCCATTTAAAATAGCGTTGCTTAAAGGGAAACAGCATTATATTAGCTTGGAAAAATTTGAACATGCCTTATCCAATGAACAATCAGACAATTATGATATTACGCTGACGAAAGCAATGATTCTTGTTTGGCTGACCGAAACTGTTACAGGAGATATTGATGAAATTCAGTTACCTTCAAGCGGTTACTTATTTTACAGAAAAATTTCAACAGATACAGAAGGTTCGATTGATCCGACAAATCCCTGGTTTTCCCGCTCGTATTATCAAAAGGCGCGTAAAAGGGCGCAGCAGGCAGACATTTTGATAACAAATCATGCATTATTATGTACGGATATGTTTAATGACTATCAATTATTACCTTCCTATGACAAGGCTATAATTGATGAAGCACATCATTTGGAAGAAACAGCGTCGAAACATTACGGTTTAAAACTTGATTATGTGCACGTGCAATTTACATTAACACAAATAGGGGATACAAAAGATGGTAGCTGGCTGGGTAAGCTGCTAACATATTACCCGAATAGTCATAAAAGCTTTTTAGTGGATGAATGGGATAATATTTATAATAAAGCTAAATATGAAGTTGATGATTTATTTCGTACGCTTTTTCAATATGTTATCGAACAAAAACAAAAGGAAAAGTCATTAAGTGATATCGGCAGAATTCAATATCGTTTTGATGGGGCCAAAGAAGGCTCAGCACAATGGGATGTTATTCAAGAAATGGCAACAAGATTAACATTCTTCTTAAGAGATCTCATTCATTTACTTTCACATTTAAAACATTCTCTTGTAAAAGAAAAAGATGTTGATAAAAATAATTTAGAAGAGCTGACCAGAATTATGGATGCACTTCAATCAATTATTGATTCCCTAGAACAGCTGTTTCTGATGGATAAGGAAAACAAAAACGTCAAATGGATGGAAATTGAAGCATATGGGGCAAAAAACGCCGTATATCTTTACAGTGAACCAACAGATATGTCCACTTTGCTCTCAGATGACTTCTTCAGTCAAAAAGAGAGTATTGTACTTACAAGTGCTACATTAACGATGAAGAATTCATTTTCTTTTATTACCAATAGGCTGGGACTGACATCTGATCAAACGCAGACAACTAAAATTAATTCTCCTTTTTCATATGAGAATCAAGTGCAGTTAATGATTCCAGACGATTTTCCTGATATTAAACATGGTAACCTGGATGACTTTATTTATTCCACATGCGAGGCTATTTTATCTTTAGCTCAAATAACAAATGGAAGAATGCTCGTATTGTTTACTTCTTATGATATGCTAAGAAAGTCATACAATCTGTTAAGAGAGACAATTGATATTAATAAATACATGCTGATTGCACAAGGTATTTCAAGCGGTAGCAGATCAAGGTTAAAGAAAAATTTCCAAACATTTGATCAGTCCATTTTGTTAGGAACCAGCTCTTTTTGGGAAGGTGTCGACATCCCCGGTGATGATTTATCATGCCTTATGATCGTACGTCTTCCTTTTCAGCCACCTAATCACCCGATATATGAGGCTAAAGCAAATCATTTTAAAAATGAGGGAAAGAATGCGTTTTTTGAATTAGCTCTGCCTAATGCAGTCATTCGTTTTAAACAGGGTTTTGGCAGGTTAATACGTTCATCAAATGATCGTGGTATTGTATTTGTCTGTGATGCCCGCATTATTCAGGCACGTTATGGTAAGTATTTCACAGAGTCAATTCCTGCTGTACCAATTACTTATGAGTCCACTCAGACATTGATGGATAAAGCGTGGAAATGGTTTTAACCATAAGTGAGCCTATATGACGTGGCATATTTACATGCTTTGTTTATTAAAAAAATATACTGATGTACCGAGAGATACATCAGTATAATATGGTATGATATGGGATAGGAGATTTTGTTGAAATAAATAAAAATAAAACAAATTAACACGAATGCTTGTTATACTGTATGTCGTACATCTTATTTATTCAACGTTAATTATAGTGTTCGCAATTAGGAGAAACAGTATGAGTAGTAAAAATTGATAAAACAAGGAGTATTTATTATTGGAGGGGAAATAATGGATAATAAATTTGAGCTATCAAATAACGGCTATTCATCAGGTGAATTTAAGTTAGTTGACTATATCGTGATACCATCTGATGAGGCCAATGAAGAATAAACGCTTTTTACGACTTAACATACCTGATTGGCTTAAATGGGCTTTTGCTGTACTATTACTCATATTGGTTGCTTGTTTTATTTATGGCGTTTACTTATATAATGCTATTCAACAAGATAAAACAGCATCATTTGAAGATGTGAAAGATGAAGTGCTAGCAAAAACAGAATTACAAACAATTGGTAAAGTAAAACGATATCATGGTGATAAAGCTTATTATGTCGTTTATGGGAAGACAAATAAAGATAACCAGAAAATTATTTTCTATCCATTTAGCAATGATAATGCAGATATAATTCGTGTGGAAAAATCTGAAACAATTTCTGAAGAAACCATACGGAAAGAGTGGAAAGAATCATGCAGAAATTGTAATCTTTTTGATATTACTCCAGCATTAGTTGGTGATGAACCCTCTTGGGAGATTACGTTTACGGATGATTCAAATCGATACGTTATTGATAATTTATCCATTTATGATGGAACACGTATTGAACAATTTCGTTTTAAACAAATGTTCAAATAGAAAGGTGATTACATGGATTTAGCAAATAGAGTAAAAACATTAACGCCATCATCAACATTGGCTATTACTGCAAAAGCAAAAGAACTGAAAAGTCAGGGTCATGATGTTATTGGGCTTGGGGCAGGAGAACCGGATTTCAATACACCAGAGTATATAATTAGGGCTGCTGAAAATGCGATGAAGAATGGCTTTACTAAATACACGCCATCTGGAGGTACTCTGGAACTTAGAGAGGCAATTGTGAGTAAGTTTAAACAAGATAACGCGTTAAACTACTCAACAGATCAAATAATCGTCACAACCGGCGCAAAACATGCTTTATACACATTATTTCAAGTGTTATTGAATGAAAACGATGAAGTCATTGTTCCGGCACCTTACTGGGTAAGTTACCCAGAACAAATTAAACTAGCTGGCGGTACCCCTGTTGTTGTTGACGCACATGAAAGTAACAGTTTCAAGCTGACTCCAGAACAATTGGAAGCAGCGATAACATCCAAGACAAAAGCATTTATCGTAAATTCACCAAGTAACCCTACTGGAATGATGTATAATGAGGAAGAATTGGAAAAGATAGGAGAAATTTGTTTAAAACACAATATTTTAATTGTCTCCGATGAAATATATGAAAAGTTAATCTATACAAGTGATGAACATGTCTCGATTGCTGCAATATCAGATCAGTTAAAACAGCAAACAGTCGTTGTTAATGGTGTTTCAAAGTCACATGCTATGACAGGTTGGAGAATTGGATATGCTGCAGGACCAAAGGAAGTTATTAAGGCTATGACAAATCTGGCATCTCATTCGACTTCAAACCCAACATCAATCGCACAGTATGCTGCATTGGCAGCTTATGATTCAAAAGAAGATCCAAACTCGGAAATGCGGAAAACCTTCAGTGAACGTCTGGAATTATCATTGGAATTATTAAATGATATTCCAGGAATTTCCTGTATTAGGCCAAAAGGTGCATTTTATTTGTTTCCAAATGTAATGAAAGCAGTTAAGAGCAATGGGTATGAATCTGTTGATGAATGGGTCACCGCACTACTTGAAGAGGAAAAAGTTGCTTTGGTACCTGGGTCAGGGTTCGGAGCACCAAATAATGTACGTTTATCTTATGCAACATCAATTGATTTATTAGAAGAGGCTGCGAAGCGCATCAAACGTTTTGTGCTTAATCATCAATCAAAGTAATGGAGGTAATTTTCTTGAAAACAACGATAACGCAAGTATCAAAATATGAAGGACAAGCAGTAACTATTGGAGCATGGCTTTCAAACAAACGATCCAGTGGCAAAATTGCTTTTCTTCAACTGAGAGATGGAACTGGTTTCATGCAGGCCGTAGTTGCAAAAAATGATGTTGCAGAAGAAACCTTCCAACTTGCCAAGAACATGACACAGGAATCATCGATGTACATAACAGGGAATATTGTAGAAGATAAAAGATCATCCTTTGGCTATGAGATGCAGGTTAGTGATATTGAATTGATTCAAGAAGCTGTTGATTATCCAATAACCCCAAAAGAACATGGAACGGAATTTTTAATGGATCACCGTCACTTATGGCTGCGATCAAAACGGCAACATGCAGTTATGAAAATAAGAAATGAAATTATTCGTTCGACATATCAATTTTTTAATGATAGTGGATATGTAAAGATTGATTCACCTATTTTAACGGGATCCTCTGCGGAAGGGACTACTGAGTTATTCCATACACAGTATTTTGATGAAGAGGCTTACTTATCACAAAGTGGTCAATTATATCTGGAAGCTGCAGCAATGGCTCTTGGTAAAGTATTCTCATTTGGACCAACATTCCGTGCAGAGAAATCTAAAACAAGAAGACACTTAATCGAATTCTGGATGATTGAACCAGAGATGGCATTTATGGATCATGATGATAGTTTAGAGGTACAAGAACAGTATGTAAGCTTTGTGGTTCAATCAGTACTAACGAATTGCAAACTTGAGTTGGATATTCTTGAAAGAGATACATCCAAACTGGAAAAAATTAAAGCACCATTCCCAAGAATAAGTTATGATGATGCTGTGGAGATGCTGAAGGAAAAAGGTTTCGATGATGTTCAATGGGGTGTTGATTTTGGCGCACCACATGAAACAGCAATCGCTGAAAGCTTTGATAAACCAGTTTTCATTACAAATTATCCGGCTGAAATAAAAGCATTTTATATGAAGCCAGACCCAGAACGGTCAGATGTTGTATTATGTGCTGACTTAATCGCTCCAGAAGGTTATGGGGAAATTATTGGCGGTTCTCAGCGTATTGATGATTTGGAATTGATGAAACAGCGTTATGAAGAACATAATTTAACCGGCCCTGCTTACAAATGGTATTTGGAACTACGCCAATATGGTAGTGTGCCACACTCTGGATTTGGTTTAGGTCTTGAAAGAACAGTTGCATGGCTTTCTGGCGTAGAACATGTTAGAGAGACAATTCCTTTCCCAAGATTATTAAACCGATTGTATCCTTAAATAACGAGTTATAACACAAGCTATTGATTCAAGACAGTTAATAAATTGTAATATCCCTTGCAGATTGGATGGCAAGGGATTTTATAATCTGGATAAAATAAATCCATACTTTACTGGGAAATGAGGTGTCACACATAATGAAGAAATCCATTTCATTTCAGGATATACTAACAAATCAATTGCAAATACCTATAAAATTACTTGACGACTATACATCATTAGGTCTTGATGAAAGAGAAATTATGGTTATTTTACAAATACTTCGTTCCATGCAGGATAATAATGAATTTCCTACACCTAATGACCTAGCATCACATTTAACCTTTGATGAAAAGGAATGTGCTGATATTTTACGGAAGCTTATCCAAAAAAACTTTTTATCAATAGAACAATTGAAAAATGAGCAGGACCAATTAAGCGAAGTATACAGTTTAAACCCACTGTGGGAAAGATTGTTTACAAAGGAAAAAGAGAAAGTAAACACACAGGAAGATGGTACTATCTTTATATTGTTCGAACAGGAATTTGGTAGACCATTATCTCCCTTTGAAATCGAAATGATTAATACCTGGCTGGATGCAGATGAACTTAAACCGGCCTTAATCAAAGCTGCTCTACGGGAGTCAGTACTTATGGCCAAGTTAAATTTTAAATATATCGACCGAATACTTCGAGACTGGAAGAAGAAAGGAATCCACACTGTAGAACAAGCTCGCGAAGCAAGTAAATCCTTTCATCAAAACCAAGCACAAACACAAAAGCAGACTGAGACCAATAAGAAACGAGATACATCTTTTTATTATAATTGGCTTGATGGGGAGGACAATTAAATGCTAAATAAAAATCAAGTGAATTACTGTTTAGATGTTATGAAAGAAATGTATCCTCAAGCTGAGTGCGAACTACATCACTCCAATCCATTTGAATTGGTGATTGCTGTATTATTATCTGCGCAATGCACTGATGTTCTTGTAAACAAAGTAACGGAACCTTTGTTTAGGAAGTATAAAACACCAGAAGATTATTTAGCTGTCTCATTGGAAGAATTACAGAAGGACATAAAATCAATTGGTTTGTATAGAAATAAGGCAAAAAATATTCGAAAGCTATGTCAAATGCTGTTAGATGATTATGACGGGGAAGTGCCTAAAACCAAAACTGAATTAATGAAACTTGCAGGAGTAGGACGAAAAACAGCAAATGTAGTAGCTTCGGTTGCATTTGGAGAGCCGGCGATAGCGGTAGATACACATGTAGAGCGCGTTGCTAAAAGGCTGGCGATCTGTCGATGGAAGGATTCGGTATTGGAAGTTGAACAAACATTAATGAAGAAGGTCCCAAAAGACGAGTGGGCTGATACACATCATCGAATGATTTTTTTTGGCAGATACCACTGTAAAGCGAGAAATCCGCAATGTCCGGAATGTCCGTTACTGGAACTATGCAGGGAAGGGAAGAAACGAATGAAAAAGGCTGAAATAATTGATCAACAAACATAATAGAGACTTAAAAAGGAGGCAACCTTCTTCAATGAAGGCTGCCTCTTTAACTAATTAGTTATTTTGTTCATTATCGGTACCACCGTTATTATCATTACCGGTGCCACCACCTCCGCCATCTTCTGGTTCGTCCGATTCACCTTCAACAGTAGCTTGAGTGCTGCTGGTATCTCCTCTGGCACCCTGATTCGCACCATTCTGACCAATTGGTGTAACGGTAATGGTGTAAGAACCAGGCGGTGCATCTTCAATTACAATACCCATGGATTCAACGGTTTGTCTATTAACTTCATTGCCAGCCTGTGTGACAACTACTTCATATTGTGCAGGTGGTCCATTATAACCCCAAGATACATCAACAGTTGATCCGGATACTGAAGCACTCAGATTACTAACTGACGGTATATTACCTTCACCATCTTCTCCTTCATCACCTTCATTTTCTTCTTCATCTTCTTCCTCAGGAACTTTAACAGTTGCTGTTTTTGGTTCACTTGCGTTTGCTTCTGTTTCATTACTAACTGCAACAACCTGTATTTCGTACTCTGAACCAGGTTCGACATTTGATATTTCTATTGATGTTTCTTCAGTTGAAGACAGGCCTTGCATTTCTCCACCATCAACACTTGCACTCACATCAAATGAAACATTTTCATCTGAATTATAATTCCATTCAGCCTGTATAGTACTGGATTCTTTATCAAAAGTAGCCTTGAGACCTTCAACAGGATCTAATTTATCATATTTTTCAGATGTAGCAGTTGGTTCATTGCCTTTAACAAATAGCTCTGTCACAATTTCCGAATCTGGTGTGAATTCACTCGGAAGTTTAGCAGGTCTCGAGCCTTCTTCAACAGCAACTTCTACGACAGAATCTGGTTTTGTAAAGTCTGGTGTATCTTTATCTTTAGATAACTCTGCCATCGTATTTTTAAATAATGCATGCGGAATTTTTGTATTTGAGATTCCAATATCATTATTATTGTAGCCGGTCCAAATGGAAATAGTGTAATTCGTACTGTAACCACTAAACCACGAATCCGGTGGACCATCTACACCATCACGGTTAGTTGTTCCGGTTTTTCCTGCTACAGACAAGCCAGGAACATTTGCTTGTTCACCAGTACCTTCTGTGATAACCGTTTTCAACATATCCGTAATCATATATGCAGTATAGTCGGACATAGCTGGTTCCGGTTCCGGTTTTAGGTTTACAGTTTTACCACTATCCGGAAACTCTACTTTTGTAACAGCATATGGTTCATTATAAATTCCTTCGTTTGCAAAAGCCCGGTATGCTCCAGCTAATTTTGTAGGACTCGTACCTGATGCACCACCAATAGCATCGGTTAATTGTATTTCGCCATTTTCAAACTTAATACCTAACCCATTCGCAAACTCTTTTGCTGTACTTCTGCCAACTTCTTCAAAAGTTTTAACGGCAGGGACATTTAATGATTGCTGTAATGCATAGCGCATTGATACCCAGCCATAATAGTGACCATTACCAACCCAGGTATTAATTTGATCCTCAGTGCCAGCAATATCATATGGTCCATCATCATTTAGTTGATGGTATGTTGACCATTGTTTGTTTTCAATTGCTGGTCCGTAGTCAATAATCGGTTTAAAGGTTGACCCAGGCTGACGGCTAATGTCAGTGGCGTAATTTAAACCACCGTTTTCAAGACCGCCTCGAGCACCACCTATAGCCCGTATAGCTCCAGTTTTCGTATCCAAAACAGTCATACCTGCCTGCAATCTGACTTTTTCACCTTCAGGGTCATCTGGGTTTGTAACTGGTTCTGGATAATTTATTGGATTATCCTCTTTGTCTGAAAATAAAAATTCAACGTATTCTTGTGCATCTGTATCGATTGTCGTATAAACTTTTAATCCATCTGTATAAATATCTGCACCATCCACTTTTTGCTTAACTTCTTTACGTACTTTTTGCAAAAAGGCTTCATACGGTGAAGAATCTGAACTATCCTTGGTCAATAATGATGGAATATCTGTTTTACTTGCTTTATCAGCTTTTTGCTGGGATATTTTCCCGTGCTGTACCATTAGACTTAACACCGTGTTCATTCGTTCTTTCATTAATTCAGGGTTTTTGAACGGATTATATGCTGATGGTCGCTGTGGCAGTCCAGCTAGTATTGCAGCTTCTGGCAATGTCAGTTTGCTTAAATCGGTTTTACCAAAATAGAGTTCAGCGGCTTTTGCAACCCCGTAAGCACCATTACCATAATAAATCTTATTCAAATAAAATTCCAAAATTTGTTCTTTAGAATACTCCTGCTCCAGCTGTAGCGCTAGCCACATTTCCTGGACTTTTAGACTAATTTTCTTTTCAGGCGAAAGAAATGACTTTTCGACAACTTGCTGGGTAATCGTACTTGCACCCTCAGAACCAAAGCCATCGGTTATGTTGGCTATGACAGCCCCTCCAATACGCCAGATATCGATACCGGGGTGATCATAGAATCTGGAATCTTCTGTAGCAAGTACGGCATCTTCTAATACGTCAGGAATGTCATTGTAACTGATTTTCGTGCGCTGGTCTTCACCCAGATCTGCAAAAAGTTCTCCGTCTTTATCATAAATTTTTGATGAATACGGGATGGATAATTTGGATGCATCAATTTCAGGTGCCGTGGCAATATAATACGTAAATAGTGCACCAATACCAATACCGACAGCTAGTACTGCAATACCTGTTATCAATAATACCTTTTTCCATAACGGTTTCTTTTTTGATTGTTTTTGTTTTCTTCTTGCTGTACGAGACTGGCCTTTTTCTGCCATAACTCATCTTCCTCCAATCTAAAAATAGAGCTTATCTATAACTGCTAAATAGTTTACTCTTGCTTGATAGTGAAAAGGAATTAAATACCCTTCACTTTTTATTGTGTCATATGGAATTGATTTTCTTCCATTATTAAACTGATTATCCCAAAAAGAAAAAAAAGATTCAGCTGGAAGATAATATGTTTCATTATATACTGTGAACCGTATAATTAAAAAACTTATACCTCCATGTTTAATTATCGACTTCATATGATTTATCTGATGGTCGTGCATATTGGACAATGGAAATCGTGTTTTATTCTTTGTTTCCTTCGCTTCAAAATCAATATACTTATGTTTATATATGCCATTATAATCGGTTGTTGAAGCTTGTTTAAAATAACCTTCCGTAATGACAGCGGCACTCCTTTTTGGATAATGTACATTAACAATTTGAATTGGAGTAGGCTTTTTGTGAATTATTGCCTTATCGGTATCCAAGTAAAAGATGTTCGTTGTATTTATATCCTCCTCAAGCGTCATGCCTCTGTTACTATAGCCTTGTTTAGAAGGTTGCTGTTCTACGTTATTTCTTTGTCCATTTGGATAATTCATTATTTTCCCCCTTGCATATTTTAATATCATACCAAAAATACTGCAAGTTGATAATTATTTGTTGAACTTAAGCTGTAAGAAAGTAGTTTCCTTTCTTATCTGCTAAGAAAACCGAATTCAGAAAGTAGGTGCTTTCATGAATTGGAAACAAAGAAATCATGAATGCCTCTATTATATTATAAATAAAACAAATCAGCATAACGTTGATAATATTTCCCGGACAAAGGCATATCAAAACTTTTATATGGAGTTTTTTGAGATACGTTGGGCATTCATTGCAAGCTTGGTATCCCGGAATGCTGGGTGGAATATGACAGATTTATTTTTACCACCTTATCAAAAAGTTCTTTCCTGTGACGAGCGCAAGCAATTTTTCATGACTTACGAACGGGCAAACTGGTTAATTTTCTCTGATGCTTATCCTCAATTACTTGTCTATAAACTGTCGATACACTTAAACAGGCCGATGTTCCATCTTTTGCCAGACCTTCATGTATCACAATTTATGGTTCGGGAGTGGAAGCATTTCTGGAAAAATAATAATCAGGAAAGGCTTATGATTGCCTTAATTATTAATGAGCAAAACGTAATTCAGAAACCTGTTATTAAGCAGTCTTATTTTAAGTATCATATATTTTTACGCCTTCCATACCTTTTACAAGACTTTTTGTTTATGAATGCAATAATTCTTCCAACAATGTCAGGTCGGCTATATGGAGCGTTAGTACATGACTTCACTAATTTGACGAAACGTATAAACCTCGGAAAACGTATTTCGTCCATTATTTTCAAGCCATTAATATATGATCGTCTGCTTGAATTTGCTAAGTCAAATGAGCATACAGGTTCCCGCAGAGATTATGAACAATTTATCGGCAAAAAGTTTGAGAAAAGTCCATTATTACGTACTGCCTATCCAGTAATCACTCATAAGGATACTATTCGAAATGATTGGTTTATTAAAGGGGGGGTGAAGAAAAAGTGGATGGAAAGTCCAAAAGTCGAATTAACAGAAGATGTCAGTCATTCTTTCTATAAAAAGAGGGAATTACTTTATGCTTATTACCACTTAACAAATGACATTAAATAGAAAAGGGTTTGTATGATACAAACCCTTTTCTAACTATTATGTTGATGGACGGTTTGGACCATCTAACTTTTTATCTCCTGTATGTTTACGCTTCTTTCCTCGGTCATTTTCTTCTTTTCGTTGGGATTTCTTTTTTACCATAATGATACCTCCTTTCCATTTAGTTTGTCTATTAACCAGCGAAACTACACTTGTTTTGCCATTTTTCTTCTAGTTTTGTCGAAGGGGAAGGGATGTTAATCTTTTCCTCGAAAAAGTTATTATAACTTTATATAAAGGGTGGTAATTATGGCGATTATTAAGGATATAAATCAAAAAGTTCATGGAATAGATAAGAGGAAATTCAGAAATTCAATTGGAGATTTAGCTGATCAATTAAGATTGATTGAACAAAAAATAACGATGGGAACTGATAACAGCATAGTTTTTAATTATCAGGAGCAGCAAAAAGAGGTTAATCGCGTGTATTCATCTGTCCAGAAGATAACAAATAGGCAAAAGAAAAATACTGATAAGCTTCTAATGTCCAATTACACCACTAAAGCTAAAAAAAGATTATCCTAATAGGTGCTTATTCAAATTAGTAATGATAAAATATACCTGATAGAAAAAATCTTTAAAAAGGCAGGACAATTTTATGCAATTAGAATTACAAACAAAACAATTTAAGGAACATTTAGATAAATTAAAAGAAAGATATGAAGAAAATAACCCACCCGAGAATAAAAAAGATAAACAGTTTTTCCTAATGGTAAAAGAATATACAACACCTATACACTCATTGCTAGAGGAATGGGAAGAGAAGACACTTCAGGTCGTTAAGGATCGTAAAGTTAACATCCATCCACAGCAAGTAACATCCACACGTGAAAATATGGAGTTATTAATAATGCATAGTTTCTACATCGATGCAAAGCGGAAACGATATATGGAACTAAATCATTCCGCTCACTATGTATTGGATCAATTACTAAGAGAGCTCCGTATGTAAGAACTTTACAAGCCTAGCTTTTTCCTTTATAATTAGTTTCCATTTAGTGTGAGGGGGATTATGGTATGAGTGAAAAAGAGGAATTAATCCAAGAAGCAATTAGTATTCGGAGTAAGGCATATGTTCCATACTCAACATTCCCTGTAGGCGCTGCATTGTTAACTAAAACCGGTAAAATATACACAGGTTGCAATATTGAAAATGCGGCATACCCTGTAAGTTGCTGTGCTGAACGTGTAGCAATCTTTAAAGCAATTGCGGATGGTGAGAGTGAATTTAAAGAAATGGCAGTCGTTGCTGATACTAAACGGCCAGTCCCACCCTGTGGCTCATGTCGGCAGGTAATGAGTGAGTTTTTTGATAAGAAATTGACGATACATTTGACAAATTTACATAGTAATATTAAATCCGTTACGATGGATGAGCTATTGCCTTTTTCTTTTCAGCCGGAAGATTTAACAGAAAAATACTAAAAATGAAGCTGTTATGCCAGCTTCATTTTTTTGCAGTTAAGTATTTATACTTTCATACTGCATCTGCGTAACTAATGCGTTCGCCATTAAGACCTAACGCAAAGCCTTATTTTTTTACATTTTAATAACCCAAAAGACAACATCACCTAATAATGTTATACTATGATAAAGGAAGAAATTATGCATAAATTAAAAGGACAAACAATACAATTGAAACTGACGTTTACTTATTAATCTTTTTAGAAAATAACTCGAAAATTATGAGGTGACTTTAAAATGAATACAAACCGCATACAGCTTAATGGAAAAGAAATTTTGGAAAAAGAGTTTAAAACAGCAATGCGTGGCTACCATCAGGAAGAGGTTGATGAGTTTCTTGATACAGTCATTCAGGATTATGAAGCATATGAACAAGAAATCGAGAAATTAAAGCAGGAAAACGATCGATTAAAGAAACAGTCTGATCAAACAAGAACCAGAACTGCAACAACTCCAAACCATCAAGTAAATTATGATATCTTAAAACGTCTATCCAATCTTGAAAAATCGGTCTTTGGCAAAAAATATGCTGATTCATAAATTTAGTTTTATTTACCAATGATGTACGCTCACTAATATGTTATAATTTAGATAGCAAAAAAGTTGAATACTCACGTAATCGCTGTATATTTAGTATGCAGAGGAAAGTCCATGCTCACACAGACTGAGATGTTTGTAGTGTTCGTGCCTGACGAAATCATAAGTCAGGATAGCCTTATTGGTTAATGGCAGTGAAACGTCCTAACTCTGATGATATGGATTAATACACTTGAAAGTGCCACAGTGACGTAGTCGGATTGGAAACATTCCGAGTGGAACGCGGTAAACCCCACGAGTGAGCAACCCAAATATTGGTAGGGGCATCCTTGATTAGGGAAATTGAACCGAAAAAGGGACAAGCAATTTACATTGCTTGTAGATAGATGATTACGACCAACGTACAAGGTTGACCACCGTTTGAGTACATTGGAACAGAACATGGCTTACCGAGTATTCAATGGTCTATAAGTAAACGAACAAACCTTTCTGATTGTCTTAATTAGGAAGGTTTTTTTATCGTGGAAGAAACTATAATAAGAATTCACTTTGGTAACGTAAACGAATGCATAAACCTTGAAGAAAGGCTGAAGATACACTACTTGTTGACTTTGGATCAATGATACACATTTGATATAAAATGCGAACTAACATGCTAAGTGCTATGACACCGCTTCGGAAATACACTTCGCT
>JBDNGJ010000076.1:0-7435 GCA_041689365.1 Virgibacillus sp. | reverse complement strand
TTCATCTTTGGTTAACTCTTCATCCTCAATCCAATCCACACCAGTCTTATAAACATTACCCTCAAATTCAAATAAATTGGCATCTGGATTAAGTTTTAAGACTTGTTCTTTATTTAAAGAACCCCCTTCACCTTGACCAGGCGAACATCCTCCGACAATTAAAACAACCAAGATAAATAAAATAATAATTCGAGGTATTTTAGAAGTGTTCACTCTATTCAAAATTAAATCAATCCCTTCACATTATTACCAAAAGAGCTGAATTGGCTTTATTAACAAACTTGCTAGTTAATTTAAGTGTAAAAGTTCCAATATCTGTATTTATTTTAACACAAATTTTCAGAATACCTTGTAAAACCAAGCGAAAAACTAAACAACTCACAAGCTTATTAGTAAATTTATGTATATGAAGTTTGTAGGACACAATGTAGACTTACACTAGCTATTGCTACCTAACAAACTAGTGTAAAAATTACACTACAAATACTAATGGGTTTCATACCAAAAATCCTACTATACCAATTAAAAATGACCACCAAATTAGCAGTACAAATTTGGTGGTCATTTTAGCTTACATTTTTAATGTTTGCGATAGGTAACGGAACCCGTAAATTTCTTCACACTTTAACCTGGTACTTTCCCAGATGCTCTTATCTAAACAAATCAAATAACCGATCCCAGAATCCTTTTTTCTCTTCTTTTTGTTGTTGCGTTTCTTGTTCATCATTATCCTTTTTTATACTTTCCGTTTTAATGACAAATTGTACGGAATTAACCTTTTCATTTTTCGATGAAACAAATGAAACGGGGTTAAAATCGGATTTATCGTATTCATTAATCATTTGATCGATTTCAGTTTGCATTTGATCAGGTAAATCATTTGTCGATTCAGCTAACTCAGTTGTGCCTTCATGAAGTTCATTAACGCCATTTTCCAATTCACTTGTTCCATCTGTTAGATCGGTGATGCCTCCATGCAGATTACCGTATGATCTTGATACTTCTGAAACGCCACCTGTATAGTCAACCAAACCAGAATGGAATGATTGATAATTGGATGATAACGTGCTTAAGCCTTTTTGTAATTTTTTCATCATCGATTCATCGACATTCATATTATCTAAGCTCTTGCCCAAATTATCGGCCATCGTTTCAACATTCGTTTTCATTGTTTGCAGTGACCCTATGACGCCATCTAATGTCGGGATCACAGCTTGAAAGGCTTTTTTTCTATTAGCATAGATTTTTTTTGTTTCTTGCGCTGCAGAATAGGTTTCGAACAGATCTTCAATAACCTTCGTATTTGAGTCGCTATTTTTTATTGCCTTTATTTCTTTTAATTTATCAATTTCTTCCTTGGTAATATCATAGTCAGGAATCGCTCTCATCGATTTATCCAATGCATCATAAGCTTCAGCATATTGTTTCTTTAAATCAGACAAACCTTTCTTCGTTTCTCCTAAGCCATTTGCAATTTCAGTGAGCCCTTTTTGTAATTTCTTTAATTCACCCACATTCGTCTTACTAGAACCACTTCCTACTGACTGACTCATTTCTTCCAGGGCCTTATCAATTTCCTTAGATCCCTTAATCAGTTCAGAGGATTGATTAGCGAGTTTATTAATCCCATTTTTATATGATGCCGAACCTCCCTGTAAGCTTGCGGCGCCATTATTTAATTCGGCTATCCCTTCATTCAGTTCACCAACGCCATCATTTATTTCTTCTGTTGCATCTGACAGGGTCTTCATATCTTCTGTCATGTCTCCAGCATCTGGTGAGTCAATGGACATGGAAGATGTTACTGCCGAAATTTCAATACTTTCCATTTCTAAATCTTTTACATTAGCCTTTACCACAAAGCTTTCTTCTTTTTCCGGCATAACAGTAAAGGTAACCTGTTTATTTTTCCCTGCATTGGCAATCGTGCCTTTTTCAGCTTCGATATTTTGATAGATTTCCGACTTTAAAGGAAGTGATATCTGTAACATATAATTCTCGAAAAAGTTGGAATTGGCCTTTTGGTTTTCCTTTGTATCGATATGAATTTCAAACTGGCCATCTTTACCTAATAATTCATCAGGTGACACAGTTTCACCATTCAATTTATAGGAAACATTGATATCCCATGGTAACGGTTTATTCTTAATATTTCCCTGATAATAAAACTCATCTTCTTTTGCTGTAAACGAAACTTGATTATCGTTTAGTTTCATATCTGTTAAATTAGTTAAATTTTCAATACCGGTATATGGTCCAAAGTCAACCATTTTTCCAGGCTTATCAACCGTAAAGCTGTTGACGACGTACATCTCTTTCTGATCACCATTGGCATTTAGTGTGGCATATACGACTTCACTCTTCTCTGAATACGTTCCATCTGCGGAAGATTCATTTGTCGCAGCTGATACCAATGTTGTTGGCATTACAAGAAGGCATACGATGAACACCGCGGTTATCCGCTTAAATCTCATTATCATTTCCCTTTCCCTTTATAGAAGTTTGCTCTTAGTGTTGTTTTTTCAATTACTCGATCGAAAATAACCAGCATAGCTGGCAGGACAAATACGACCATAATAAATGCGAGTAAGGCACCTCTGCCTAGTAATAAACCGATCGAAGACACAATTGGATTTGAAGAAGTTAATGATAAAATAAACCCAACACTAGATAAGATCGAAGCGGAAATAAATATCGCAAAAATCTTATCATCAATCGTTTTTTTAATTGCTTCCATGGCTGGCATTTCTTTACGAAGTTTTTGGTATGTCTCCGTAAATAAGATACCGTAGTCAACTGTTGCGGCAAGTTGTACCGTACTGATAATTAAATAACCAACATACACCAACGATGAATCCATAAAGTATGGGACCGATAAGTTGAACCAAACTGCAGATTGAATCGTCAATAATAAGACAGCAGGTATGGAGATTGATCGGAATGTGATTAATAGCACGATAGCTATTGCAATAACCGTTAGCAAATTCACTACTTTGTTATCTTCTTCAACGATTCTTTTCATATCATATAATGTTACACTCTCTCCTAGTAGATGGGTGTCATCATAATAGGTTTCAGCAGTATCTCGAACATTCTCAATTAGTGAAAAGGCTGCTTCCCCTTCCGAACCTGTATCAGTGTTCAGCGTGATTCGCGTGTAGTTCTCTGAATAAAATTGTTCCGTCGTCGATTCCTCTAAATAGTCAGGCGGAATGGCCGAACTGACGACATTCACATAGGAAATAACACTCGACACATTAGGCAGGTTATCTAACTGTTGAACAAGCTCTTCTTCTTTAGCCATATCGCCATTTGGAACAAGTAAGGCCATTGGCGTGTTTTCCCCAAACTCTTCCTGTATAGCTGCTGCATCTGCGCCAGCACGTGTTGTCTCCGGCTGTTCGCCAGTACCATATATGAAGGATGTTTCACTTTGCGCTAAAAATGCCGGCACGATTAATAGTAAAACTAATAATAAACTTGGAATCCTAAATTTCATAACGTGCTTCCCGATATTCTTAATACTCGGAACAAGTGGTTTGTGTTGTGTACGATCAATCCACTTGTAAAACATCAGTGTTAATGCAGGTAAAAAGACGATGACACTAATAAAGCTCAGAACAATTCCTTTCACAAGGTTAAGACCTAAGTCTGCTCCAATGCCAAAGTCCATAAATGTGAGTGCCATAAAACCGAAAAATGTTGTTGACGCACTCGCTGCAATAGCTGGGAATGATCGTTTAATAGCTAGTTGCATCGCTTCTTTAGGATCTGAAACTTGCTTTCGATAATCGGAGAAACTATGAAGTAAAAAGATGGCATAATCCAGCGATACTGCCAGCTGTAGTATCGGTGCCACCGATTGAGTAACATACGATATTTCGCCGATGAAAATATTGGTTCCTAGATTAATTATTACAGAAACCCCTATAGCCGTTAAAAAGAATAGCGGTTCGATCCAGGAAGTTGTGGATAGAATTAAAATGATGATAATGATTGGAACCAATAATAAGGCTGCATTTAAAGACTCCTTACCAGCCATTTTTTGGGATGTCGCTGTATCCACTGCTTCACCTGAAATGGCATTTTCCTCACCAATCAGATTATAAATTTTTTCAGTAGCTTCGACTTCTTCACCTTCACGAATATTTATGGAAAATAAAGCTGATTCATCCTGATAATAAGACTCTACAGTATCCTGATTAGCCATTTCTACTGGCGTTTTTATATCCATAACATCATCTAACCAAGTTACTGAAGTTACACCATCGATTGCTGCTAATTTATCTTTGTATGCTGAAGCTTCGGTAATCGAGACATCCCGAACCATCACCCTCGCATTCGCAATCGGCTCATCGAATTCTTTTTCCATTAAATCCATGGCCACTATTGATGGTGCGTCATCTGGCAGATAATCGACCATATTGTAATTGACTGAAACAGCAAATTGCGCAATTGTACTAATAAGCGCAATGATGATAAATGTTATCACAATGGGTTTTTTATGTTTGATAATTCTTGCTGATTGGTCAATAAGACTTCATCCTTTCTTGCAATAGTACCTTAATACACTTTATCATTGTAATAGACACTGTGTTGGATAATCAACAAACAGTTTTATAAATATCGTCAGCTATTCAACATATTATTAAATTGTGTTGGATTTCCATCAGAAAACCTTAACGGCGGATTGTAAGAAAGTTAGTATTTATACTTTTAAGGAGGATTTTCAAATTGAGCCAGAAATTAGATCGGCGCAAAAAATACACCCGGAAAATATTAAAGGAAAGTCTTATTACATTACTGGCTGAAAAGCCGATATCTGCCATTACTGTAAAAGAAATTTGTGAAATGGCAGATATTAATCGTTCAACTTTTTACACGCATTATGCAGATCATTACGATTTATTGGATAAAATAGAAGCGGAAATTTCAGAGGATATGATTAAGTATCTAAGCAGTTACAGCTTTACAATCGAAGAGGAGTCACAAAAGATGACTCAAAAATTATTAGAATACATTACAAATAATAAATTTATGTTCCAAACTTTATTAATGAAAAATGGAGACCCAACTTTTGAGCAGCGGCTGATGAACATCGCCCAACGTTTTATGATGAAAAATCGGATGGCCGTCAATCGTATAAATGAGGTAGAATCAAGGTACTTCAGTACGTTCGTTGTAAGTGGAGCCATAAATGTCATTAAGGATTGGATTGAACATGAAATGGACCAGTCCCCGAAAGAAATGGCTGTTATAATTAATAAATTTGTAAACTATGGAATGTCTTATTTGGACTAATTATCTATGTCTCAATATAACGTCTGTCAGCATATATAAAATATAGGAAATTATAAACAAACAGAAGGGAATCAGGAATAGATAAAAATCAAAAGTGTTATGCTCTGAAATCATAACATCACCCACTTCAGGTGTTTGGAAAAGTAATGACCTCAAGAGGTACATACTTATTAAAAAGAATATAGTTCCTATGACAAGAAAAGCATTTCTTTTCGCCTTCCTAAGTCCAATTAAAGAAATAATTAACAAAACCAATCCCAGTGGAAATACAGTATAAGAAAAAAATAATGGAATCTCACTTTCAAATGGCATTAAAATCACCCTTTCTGTTCTTCAATAATGGATACAGACTTGAAATCACCTTATTTAACCAACTCCGAAACCAGGATCAGATATAATAAACGCAATATATAGTAGTGTAAATGTAATAATAGTGAGTAAAACCAGTTTGTATTTTTCCAATTTACTGCCTCCTAATAATCATGCCAGTTTTGTCCATAGTAGCTATTTGCCCTTTCAGACCTCAGATTTTCTGCTTTTAACGGAACGAGGACCCACACTGCTGACCCTCTTTTTGGTGGTACAAAGACCTTCATTCTTACTGAAATGTTATTCACAATCTCTGGAGTTATTTTACCACAAATATTCTGAATTCACTAAATCTGTTTTTACAAAATACCACTAAAAAGACCATCAAACCAGCGTAAGATTTGATGGTCTTTATTAATATAACGCAATTCACGTTATTAAATTAATTCACAACTCCGGGTCGTGAGTTTTTGATAAAGAATGATAAACCAAAACCTACGATAGAAATAAATCCAGCAACAATAAATGACACATTTACACCATGAATAAGGCCTGGGATACCTTCATCAGGAATAGTATTATTGGTCATAACTGAAATAAGCAAGGCTGTTCCAACTGCACCTGCTATTTGTCGCATTGTATTATTCATTGCCGTACCATGCGGTATGACATCTGTTGGGATCTGATTTAAACCAGCAGTTGTTACTGGCATCATGACCATTGCAACACCAAACATTCGCACAGCATTTACTACAGCCAAGTAGGTGAATGTGGTTTCGGTTGTTAAATTGGTGAACATGAACGTCGTAACTGTAAGAATGAACAATCCTATAATCGCCAGCCATCTAGCACCAAACTTATCAAACAACCGCCCGGTAATCGGGTTCATTAATCCCATTAAAACAGCACCCGGCAACAGCATTAACCCTGACTCAAATGCTGTATAGCCCAGCATGTCCTGCATTAGTAATGGTAAAACTACTGCCGATCCAATCATTGCCATAAACACAATCATGCCAAGCCCCGTTGTTAAGGTGAACATTTTGTGTTTAAATATCCGGAACTCAAGTATTGGCTGTTCCAGTTTGAATTGTCTAAGAATAAACAGTGTAAGGGCAATAGCACCAACAACCATCGAGATAATTACCTCATTACTGGTCCAGCCTCCACTGCCGGCTGTACTAAAACCAAATAGCAACCCGCCAAATCCTAATGTTGAAAGGACTATTGATGTAATATCAACCTTTGGAAATGTCTGCTTCGTCACATTTTTAAGAATGAAATAAGCAACAATAATATCGATAATAATGATTGGTAAAATTACATAGAATAAGCTTCTCCATGGAAAGTTTTCCACTAAATAACCCGATAGAGTCGGGCCTATCGCTGGTGCAAATGCTATCACTAATCCAAACATCCCCATCGCTGTCCCCCGTTTTTCAACAGGAAAAATAAGAAATAGGATTGTCTGCATGAGTGGCATTATAATACCAGCACCACCCGCCTGGGCAATTCGCCCAACCATTAATACTGCAAAGTTCGGTGCTATAGCACAAATTACTGTACCTACACCAAATATCCCCATTGCTGTTAAAAACAGTCCTCTTGTCGTATAGCGTTGAATTAGAAATGCTGTAATTGGTATCATGATGCCATTAACTAACATAAAAATAGACTGCAGCCACTGGTGTTTATGGCATAATAAAAATACATAGTTTGGCGGTGTAAAAGTACATAAGCATTTTCGCTAAAAAAGCCTTGCCAGTCATCCAAAAATCTATTAACCTCTTCATGTGATCAGCTAAAAAACATGAGGAGGAAATGA
>JBDNGJ010000075.1:0-2013 GCA_041689365.1 Virgibacillus sp. | reverse complement strand
TTATATTTTTAACGTTTTTCTTGTGTTAGCTGCTTGCTCTTTGTAAGTTGCCCATCGGCAATTACTAGGCTCATAATTACTATCGTTATTAATCCTATCTATGGTCAGACCGTGTTTATAACCATTGAATATTGCCCATTCATAAAACGGTTCAAATGATTCATTCCATTCTTTGCAAACGGTTATTCCTCTACCGCCGTAATTATGGTAATTATTAGTGTTTGGATTCCTGCACCTCATCCTCATGGAATTCCAAACATAATATAGCTTAGTTTTTGTTTGACCATGAGTAACCTGTCCAGAAATCTTATTTAAGTTTTCCTTTTCAAGACAACCACACGATCTTATCTTCCCGTCTTTCAAATGACTTGTTTTAACAGTTGTTTCATTGCCACAATTGCACTTGCAAGCCCAGTAAACGATGGTTCCACCATTATATTGTTTTGTGTAACTTCTTTTGATTACAAACAGCCTACCAAATTCCTTACCTGTCAAATTGTCCAACCTCATACGACCTACGTTCGCTATCTTTTCGTTCTTATAACAACCGCATGATTTTGTGTTTCCGCTCGTAAAATTCCATTTCTTGACCTTCACAATATTCCCACAATCACACTTGCACTCCCAAAGGTAACCATTGTTTGATTTTTCTTCTGTTTTCTTAATAACGGTCAACCTGTTGTATTTATTTCCATCTATATTTATTTCACCCACCCCCTAAATTTAGCTTGATGATATGCCCAACCTTGAGGCTTTTTATAACCACGATTTTTCGCCAGCTCCACTAATTCACCCATATCCTTACAATCACTCGGTTCGCGGAAATCTAGCTTTATATCTTTTTCTGTCACTTCTTGTAATTCAGCTTCTTCATTTACTTCATAATCTTTTATTTCCTTAACTTCTGGTACGTACCCACACATTGGACATGCCTTTTCTATTGGTGGAAACACCGCAAAACAATTCATGCATTCTTTAATCGAAATTTCTGGTTTATCTTTAGATGATTTTTTTTTACCTTCTAAACTCCACTTGCGTTCCATATCAGGTAATCCATGCCTTCTCACATTGTCCACATGATCGATAATGATTGATGTTTTATTCGGACGGTAACGCATGCCCCTCATTGACTGCTGAATGAATAGAGAGAGCGATTGAGTAGGTCTTAACATAATCACTGTGGAACAGTCAGGAACGTCAAAACCCTCCCCAATTAAGTCACAGTTAGCTATAACTTGAATACTTCCATCCCGAAATGCTTTAATTGCTTCATCTCGTTCATTCTTGTTTGTTTTACCATCTAAATGAACAGCGTTTATACCTTGCATGTTAAATTCACTTGCAACGTGTTTACTTGCTTCCACATTGTGACAGTAGGCAATTGCCTGCTCCCCATCTGCAAGCTCCCTATAATGCTTAATCACGTCACCATAGATGGTCTTATCGTCCATTGCTTTATCGATTGATGTGCTTGAAAATTCTTTTAAACTATTTAACTTCAATTTGGTTATATCGATTAACTTTGGTGCATAGTATCTATAAGGAGACAAGTAGTTGTTTTCGATTAACCATTTTGCATTAACTTCTTCTATTAAGATGTCGTTTACATCACCTAAGCCAGATCCGTTCAAACGAATTGGTGTAGCTGTGAAACCTAATCGTAAAACATCTTCAAAATGTTCGTATATTTTACGATAAGATGTAGCTAAACCGTGGTGTGACTCATCAGTGATAATTAAATCTGGTTTCTTTGTTTTTTCTAACTTCCTAGCAATCGTCTGAACCATACCGAACGTTACATATTCGAGATCCGCTTCATTTTTTATAAACGTTTCTTTGATTTGATCTATCAACTCCTTACGGTGGACTAAAAACAATACTTGATTACCTTTACTTGTTGTCATTCGGGCAATGTCAGATATAATAACTGATTTTCCAGCGCCACAAGGAGCAACTACACATGGCGCTTTATAGCCATCGATGTATGATTTTCTTGTGTTGTCCACTAATGTT
>JBDNGJ010000074.1:0-12478 GCA_041689365.1 Virgibacillus sp. | reverse complement strand
TTCTAATGTTACAGATTAGATATATGATGTGACACAGTATTAAATTAATTTATGTGCGATGACATCGCTCCGGAAATACACTACGCTTTCCGTGGGCGGCTGTTGAGCCCTCTTCGTGCTAACGCACTCAGTGGTCTCACCTAGGCCTTTGCTCCCACAGGAGTCTCCGTATATTTCCTCCGCTGGGTTTTGCTACACTTTACCTTATAAATTAAGCTTATTTGACATTGCTTCTTAAGCATAGGGAACATCATACTCTAGTCAAGAGATCTCCATCAGTGGAGGCAGAATGCGCATTACTCCTATGGGAACTGCACGTTCCGAAAACCCCGGAAGAAGCGACTAAATGAAGGCCGACTAAAACCGTCCTTTGCGGACAACGTCGGCATACCCCTTGCCGGGGCAAGGAGGCTGAGGTCGTGCCCATGGAAAACGAAGTATTCTGCCGGAACGAATCGAAGCACTCAACCTTCATTTAAGAAAAGGGAAAGCAGCATAAAAAAAGTTTTCACTACGTCGCATTTTATATCAACTACGCATTAGATCCAACCATTGAAAATGAACTTTCAAAACAACTCATTCAAGTTTAAAATCAAAGTCAACCCCCATTTTAAGTTGTCTGCGAAATTCATCTTTATCTATTTTCCCATTACGGAAATCAAAAAATGGATCTAATTCAGTACCTGTTTCTAGAAAATAAAACCATTGATGATCAGAGCCTCCCATTGTTTGAATTATTGCCTTCTCTAATTTTGTAACTGGTTTATCAATAAAATTTGGTCCATCATTATAGTCATTTTTTGTTAATATTGCTACAATCTTTTCTAATTGTTTTTCATTGGAATACAAATCTTCAAGAATGTCTATCAATCGATCAGTTAGTTCCATCTACACTTTACACCTCAACTCAATACAATAGTAATGTTAAATCCAATCCCTTTCATAGCAGTAACGTAAAAATGCTTTAAGTTCTGATTCTTACATTAGCAGTTGTGGTTTTACATCTATCATTTAACACATAGTCAATAGTGATTTCTTCGTTACCACTGTTACTACCTAGATATCCAAATGTGTTTATATCAGCTACTAAGCTTAAAAACCAACAAAACTCATGATAAGCGCATGATTTAAAGCAATTCTTTCTCGATCTCTTTCATTTTATACAAGTAGCCTTTTTGCTGCATTAATTCATTAAATGTGCCGGATTCTATTATAGTTCCGTGTTCCATTACGATAATTTGATCCATATCTTCCAAGTTTGTTAAGCGATGACTGATGAGAACAAGGGTATCATTCTTAGCCTGTTCGAAAAGTTTTTCGTAAATGGATTGTTCTGTAATTGCATCTACAGACGACGTGGGTTCATCCAATAACCATAGATGTCCGTCTTTCAGCATTGCTCTGGCGATTGCAAGTCGCTGCTTTTCTCCGCCAGAAAGATTTTCACCTTTTTCATATACTTGATCATCTAAGGAGAAGTGATCAAGCATTACAGATACTAAAGCAGCTTTCAATTCTGTGTCAGTCAATCCATCTTTAGCAAGCAGCAGGTTAGATCGTATTGTACCGTAGAAAAAATGATTTTCCTGTAGAACAACTTTAGCATTTTTCCAAATTGCCTGTTGGTTTATTTGATTGAGGGAAGAACCATCTAAATAAATGTCCCCTTGATTCGTTGGACTGATTTTCAGCAACAGTTGCAGTAAAGTTGATTTACCAGAACCACTTGGTCCAACAATTGCTGTCTTTGAACATGCTGGCAGCTTTAAATAAATTTCTTCCAAGGTTAGTCGCTTTTCTTCCGGAAATGAAAAGGAAACATTAGTCATTTCGATGGAATAAGGTTTTTTTTGCTGTAATTGTTCTGCATTATCTTGTTTTAATTCGGTCTTACTTTCCCAGTCGACGACGGAGAATAGGCGTGTTGCTGCCTGTTTACTGTCCTGTATATGGATAGGGAAGACTGCCATCGGTGAAGCATCCTCAAAAACGGTAAGGGAAATCATGATAAGCATCGCTAAGAAGATACCATCCAATTGGCCGTCTGCCACTAAAAAGGACCCTAATGCTAGAACAAGCCAAGATATAAACAGTGCTATAAATGTATTCATGGATTGACTATAGAGCGTGTTGATATTTTCACGCTCCTGCTCTTTAATATAAGCGTCAGACGATTGCAATAGATTATCTTGCTTCTCATGAAGCTTCTGGTATATTTTTAAATCACGAAAGCCGTGAAGAAATTCGGTAACTTCTGTTGTTAAATCTCCTCTACCTTCCCGCACATGACTGTTAATCTTAGCTTGCCTTACAGCAAACAACGCTGGAATGACAAAAGCAGTTAAAAGGAGACCTATCAGTAATACGATTGCTACATAAATGGAAACGAATGACGTGAATAAAATCGTGCATAAAAAGACGATAACTAAAACAATCGGCGGATAAAAAACTCTTAAAAAGAAATTCTGCAGACTTTCGACGTCTCCAACAATCCTTGATAGAAGGTCACCACTGCGATATTTTTGAAATATTCCCGGTGCTAGGGGCTCGAGTTTCTCGAAAAAAGAGACACGAAGATTACTTAAGATCGTAAATGTTGCCCGGTGAGAAAAATATCTTTCAGCATAGCGGCTTATTGCTTTCGTAAACCCAAGCAGTTTCACCGTAGATGTGAGAATAATCAGGGCATATAAAGGGGGTGCCAGTGCTGCCTTTGAGATTAGGTATCCACTGGCAGCAAAGAGACCAACTGCAGCAATGCCAGCTGCAAAGCCAAAAATAATTGAATAGAGAATGTCTTTTTTTTCAATCATCATTAACTTAACGACAAGCGCTAAATCTTTCATTGTGGAGTTCCTCCCTTCTGGATAGATACCATATTACGATAGGCTGTGACCGATTCAATAAGTTCCTTATGGGTTCCCTCGGAAATTAATTTTCCGTTTTCCAGAAAAAGAATTTTATCAGCGTTCTTAATCGTATGGAGGCGGTGTGCAACTGTGATAACGGTTGAGTTTTGTGACAATTCATTTATGGAATCCTGGAGAATTTTTTCGGTGTAAAGATCCAACCCTGTTGTTGGCTCGTCAAATAGAATAATTGATGGCTTTTTTAAAAATGCCCGTGCAATGGCGAGCCTTTGTTTTTCTCCACCCGACAGACCTCTACCTGCCTCACCAACTTGTGTATCATAGCCATTTTCTAGTGAATGTATCATTTCAGCGATTCCAGCCTTTTCAGCGGCTTGTTCGATATTTGTTCGTGGTGAATCCGTTTTTCCGCCAATAGCAATATTTTCCGCAATGGAACCCGAGAAAATATAGGGATGCTGGGAAATATAACTTAAATGATTAAACCAGTCCCGTTCTTGATAATCAGTCATCAAATTGGTATCATTTATGACTACTTTTCCTTCTGAAGGAGTTATAAGACCTGCAATTAAATGTAGAAGGGTTGATTTTCCAGAACCAGTTTGGCCGACAATCGCTATTTGATCATAAGGTCGAATTATTGTATTTATATTAGTTAAGGAAAACTGATCTTCTCCATAACTGTAACCCGTTCCTTGAAGTGAAACGGCCGGGGGAGAATCCTCTGATAACGTTTTATTTCCCCAAGGAATAGTTTGTTCCGTTTCCTCCAATTCCTCTGCTACTTTATTAGCTGCCCCCATACTGCTACGGCTGTTATGAAAGCTGCTGCCCAACTCCTTAAGTGATGTGTAGAATTCTGGAACCAATACTAAAATAAAAAATGCAGTAAAGAATGATATGCTTTTATAAATTATCAGCTGAATCGCTAGTTCCAGCGCTATAATTCCAATGCTAAGCATGGAAATAAGCTCTAACATAAAGGAAGAGGTGAAAGCAATCTTCAATATTTCCATTGTTGCATCCCGGAAGCCCAGGCTGCTTTTCCTGATAGCTTCCATTTGCTGCTTTGCCCGGCTGAATAATTTCAGAGTGGTAAGCCCCTGTAACGTATCCAGAAATTTTCCGGAAAAGGTTGCAAGCTTATCTAACTGTTCTTCTGATTTCTTTTTTGTTTGTATTCCAATAATAATCATAAAGAGAGGTATAAATGGTGCAGTGATTATCATTATGATCCCGGTATTTACATGCTGTGTGAAAACTACAACAAGAATTAAAAGTGGTACAAAAGCTGCTTGAATTACTTGAGGAAGGTATTGACTGAAATAGCTGTCTATTTCATCAACAGCATCCATCATGACACTTACCTTTTGTCCTGATTGCCCCTGTAATGAATTTTGTACGGGATTTCCTGAAAATTTTCTTAAAAGTGTTTTTCGAAAATACGTCTTGGCTTCTGCAGCCATTTGTACACCCTTACGACCGCTAATATAAGTTAGAATTGTTCTAGCCAAAAGAGTCATTAAGAGTCCTCCCAGCATAGGAAGGACGTCAGAAAATGACATTCCTTGCAGGAAAACTCCGTCGATTACTGCAACAAAGAAATACGCCTGCAAGATGATCATTGCTCCTGTCATTATGGATGAGGCAAACAGAAGTGAAATACTTTTTTTCTGCGTAAAGGCATTATCTTTTAAAGTATTCATATCGGCAGCAGTCTCCTAACTTAGACAGGTTATTTTTTACCCTTTACATATTCAGCATTAAATAAAAACAGTCGTAATAGTAAAATGAGAGAAGGTACTAATAAACACAGCCCTGCAATGAATGCTGCAATCAGGGCAATTCCCATCGACTCGTGGGTTGCACCTTCAACTATAGTAATGTAAGGATCAAGAATATAAGGTAAGTGGCCAATTCCATAGCCGAAGAAGGCAAAGAAATACTGTAACATTATACTTATAAATGCAATGCCATAATACTTCCCCTGATAAATTAGCCCTATTGCCAGCATGAAGAATCCGACTGATAAGCCAAACATCCACCATAGTTCGAGCATTTTTTCATAATGTCTCTCATTGTGCTGGCTTAATGCAATAAAGGTTGTTAAACTAGCGATTATCGTCGGTACACTCCAGAATAACGCATAAGTTCTTACTAATTTTAAGGCTGGGTAGTCATGTGCACGTGCAGCATAAAATGTTAAAAATGCAGCGCTGATAAAAAGTACTGACACAATTGCCAGAAATACCACACTCCATGAGTATGGACTTGTAAATAGTTCTAAATACTTCAAAGATACTTCTCCATTTTTTTCAACAATAAAGCCGCCTTCTGACAATGTTAACGCAGTAGATAATGAAGCAGGTATTAACAACCCGGTTGCACCATATAAAAACATATAAATATTGCTCTGTTTTGAACCATAGTTTTCAAAAGCATAGAATGATCCCCGTATCGCCAGCAGTATAATTGCAATACTGCCTGGTACCAGTAAAGCTGTTCCATAATAATAAGCTGTTTCCGGGAAGAACCCAACAATACCGACAAAGAAAAAGACGAAGAATACATTAGTTACTTCCCATACAGGAGATAAATACCTTGAAATTAATTGATTTATAATATGGTCTTTTTTCGAGACTTTGGCATAATACGCAAAGAAACCTGCACCAAAGTCAATCGATGCCACAATTAAATAGCCATAAAGAAATAGCCATAATACGGTAATTCCAATTAATTCATAACTCATTATTCATCACCCTTTTCTATGGATGGATACTGTTTTTCGAGTTCTTCTTCGACCGGATTGTTGCGGAATAGTTTACGTAAAGTGATAATACACAAAGTACCCAGTACGATATATAACCCCAGGAACAAGAAGAACATCAGATCTATATGGGGGGAAGAGGTAGCTGCTTCGTCTACCGTCATGTAACCTCGTATGATCCATGGCTGACGTCCTTCTTCGGCATAAATCCAGCCAAATTCTATCGCTAAAAACGCTAAAGGACCACTTAACAGAAGGGACCATAATAACCATTTATTCAGTTCATTCCATTTTTTTACCATACTAAATACAAGGTAAAGAAATGAAATTCCTAAGAGTGCCATTCCAATGGTTACCATTAAGTCAAACATATAATGGATCCAGAGTGGGGGTCTTTCTTGCTCAGGCGTTTCTTCCAGCCCTGTTACCTCAGCATTGAAATCACCATGTGCGAGGAAACTTAGAAATTTTGGTATTCGAATTTCACCTATTATCTCGTGGCTATCATTTAGCCATCCAAACACTACCAGGTCCGCACCCTTTTCTGTTTCAAAATGCCACTCTGCAGCAGCCAGTTTTTCCGGCTGGTGTTCGGCAAGAAATTTAGCGGAAATATCTCCTGTCAGTAAATTTGCGGCCGCAAATATAAACATTACCGTAACAGTTAGCTTTAACGCCTTTTTATGATAGTCTGACGCTTTCTTCTTTAAAATTATAAATGCTGCAATTGCGGCAAGAAGTGCAGCGCAGGCCAGATATGCCGAGCTTAATACATGTAAAACCTTTGATGGTGTAGCTGGGTTTAGCATAGCTGCAATTGGATTCACGGCTACAAATGAGCCATTTTCCATGGTAAACCCTTCCGGTGTATTCATAAAGGCATTTACGGTTGTTATAAAAACAGCTGAAAGTCCACCACCTATCACTATTGGTATTGATAATAACCAATGTGTAAATGGCTTTTTAAACCTATCCCAGGTATACAAATACATTCCTAGAAATATAGCTTCAAAGAAAAAGGCAAAAACTTCCATGAAGAGCGGCAAGCTTATGACATTTCCGGCAACCTGCATAAAATTAGGCCATACTAGCGATAATTGTAACCCTATTGCCGTCCCGGTTACAACACCTACTGCTACTGTGATAACAAATCCCCGTGCCCATCGTCTGGCCATCATCTTGTAATGCAGATCATTCTTCTTAACTCCTACAAACTCTGCTATCGAAATCATCAAGGGAACTCCAACGCCGAGTGTTGCGAATATTATATGAAATCCTAATGTCATTGCGGTGATTAATCTACTCATTAAGACCGTATCGAGATCCATTATGAAATCCTCCTTGAATAAAAATATATGCTAGACACAAATTTAATACTGAGCATGTGTCATTAAGGATATATAAACTGATTAAGAACAGCGGTATAGTTTTCCCTATGTAAATAGTATAAAACATTTTGATACGTTAAAAGGCCTTTTCCTATGACATTTAATTGACATTTTTTAATTCTAATTAATATTGGAGTTAAAATTTCATTAATCAATTTCACTTGCTATAGTAGTGTGGTAGACTAAGTTAAAGTACGTTGAGTGATGGAGGAAATAGTATGAAACGAGAATTCGCAGTAATTGGTTTAGGTCGATTCGGTGGGAGTATTTGCCGAGAATTAAGTATGGAAGGAATGCAAGTACTCGCAGTTGACGTTGATGAAGATAAGGTAAATGAATTTAAAAATATTGCTTCACATGCTGTTATCGCTGATTCCACTGATGAGGTAACATTAAAAGAACTAGGTATTAAAAATCTTGATCATGTTATTGTAGCTATAGGTGATAATATTCAGGCAAGCATCTTAACTACTGTTGTTTTAACAGATCTGGGTATTAAGAAAATAACAGTAAAAGCTCAGAATGATTATCATGAGAAGATACTGAATAAAATTGGTGCTGATCAGGTTGTCCACCCGGAACGAGATATGGGAAAACGGATCGCGCATAACATAATCTCGAACAATATACTCGATTATCTGGAGTTATCAGATGATCATAGTATTGTTGAAGTAAAAGCTGGTGAAAAAATGCGCGGCAAAACGTTAGTTAACCTTGATATTCGGGCGAATTACGGGTGTAACGTTGTTGCTATCAAGCATGGAAAAGATATTAACGTCTCGCCAACTGCTGATGAGGTCCTGGAGGAAGAAGACATACTAATCGTCATTGGGGCAGATAAGGACATTTCCAGATTTGAGAAGCATCTCGTTATTGACTAGTCCGTTTCCATTTGGTAATAAGATTTCTTTTTACTATTATCGTTTTCCAACAATAAGTGGCCGAGAACTAAAAATCTTTACTTTAAAGACTAGTAATAACAGGATAGGTTAATTAGAACGTTCATTATTATGGCCGAATTTAATACGTAATTGATATAAACTGCGAACTAGTGAAGATTTTCTTTTGTTCTAATGATGGCTGAGTGCTTGAAATCGTTCCGGCAGAATACTTCGCTTTCCATGGGCACGACCTCAGCCTCCTCAGAAGCAAAAACCGCTTCTTCCGGGGTCTTCGGAACGTGCTGTTCCCATAGGAGTCTGCGTATTCTGCCTCCACTGATAGAGATTTCTGGTTAAAGCCTAAAGTGTTCCCTATGGCTAAGAAGCAATATCACAATAAGCTTTGATTAATTTACAGGATAAAGTGAGTAAAACCTAGCGGAGGAAATACACGTAGACTCCTGTGGGTCGGCTAAAGACGGCCACGTCCTGTGGCCAACGCCGACACTAGAACGTCGTGTTCGTCGAGCTGAGGCCTAGATGAGACTACGCAGCGACGTAGGAGCAAGGAGGCTCATCAGCCGCCCTTGGTGCGCGAAGTGTATTTCCGGAGCGGCATCATAACACGCAAACTTTTTAAAAAGTAGTTCGCATTTTATATCAACTGCGTTGCCAGGGATATACTACGAATCGGTATCTATAATTTACGTCGCTATTTTACACTAATCAGCAACTAAAATAAATCCGAACTAATTCGAATTCTATTTCAAGAATTTGAATCATAGTTCGGATTTTACTTTCATTAAATACTTTTTCCCATCCACTTTTTTTAATGCAGATTCGATTATGAGGGAAGAAGGATATAAAAAGGGGGGACACGATTCATTGCATATTCACAGATACTTGATCTGATGTGCTTCATGAATAATGTCCCCCCAATTATTGCATCAGACTTCCATGATAATAGGTAATACCATAGGTCTGCGTTTCGTTTTTTCGTAGAGGAATGGTGCGATTGTATCTGTTATTTCATTCTTGATTTCGGACCATTGCGTTGTTCTGCGTTCCATTACTTTATCTAAATGATTTGAAACAAGCTTCTGCGCCTCATTAATTAGGTCTTCGGATTCTCTCATGTAGACGAATCCACGTGAGATAATGTCAGGGCCTGAGGCAATTTTAAATTCTTTCATGTTAATACTTACAACTACCATGACAAGTCCTTCTTCCGATAGAATACGTCGGTCACGCAATACAATATTTCCAATATCACCGATTCCACTACCATCTACATAAATAGAACCTGATGGTATTTTACCTGCTACCATGGCATTATCTTTGCCTAAGGCAAGCACATCACCAGTATCCATTATAAAGGAGTTTGCTGGCTCTACATCACATGCTTCAGCAAGCTTTGTGTGTTCCTTTAACATCCTGTATTCACCATGGATCGGCATGAAGTATTTTGGCTGGATAAGTCTTAGCATTAACTTTTGTTCTTCCTGGCTGCCATGTCCAGATGTATGAATATTGCTTAGGCGACCATGAACCACTTCGGCTCCAGCACGGTAAAGCTTATTAATTGTACGGCTTACACTTACTGTATTTCCAGGGATTGGGGATGATGAAAAGATAACCGTATCACCAGGAATAATTTGAATTTGACGGTGTGTACCATTAGCAATTCGAGATAATGCTGCCATTGGTTCACCTTGTGAGCCTGTACAAAGAATAGTAACTTCATCCGCTGGAAGGCGGTTAATCTGATTAGCCTCAATAAATGTTTCCTTTGGTGCCTGAATATAACCCAGTTCCTGGCCGATTCGAATAGAAGTTTCCATGCTACGTCCAAAGACGGCTACTTTACGGTTGTGTTTAACAGCAGCTTCTACCACTTGTTGAAGGCGATAGATATTTGATGCAAACGTTGCAAAGATTAGTCGACCATCAGCTCTGGCAAAAATATCACTAATATTATCAGCTACAACACTTTCAGACATTGTAAATCCTGGGATTTCACTGTTTGTACTATCCGAGAGTAAGCAAAGTACGCCTTCTTTACCTATCTCTGCCATTTTCGCAATATTAGCAGGTTGGCCAACCGGTGTAAAATCAAATTTAAAGTCACCTGTATGAACAATGTTTCCAGGTGGGGTTTTTACTACAACACCATATGAATCAGGAATACTATGAGTTGTATGGAAAAAGGAAATGGATGTTTTACGGAATTTAATAACATCTTCTTCTTGAATTGTATGCAACTTGGCATTACGTAATAAGCCATGTTCATCTAGTTTGTTTCTGATTAATCCGATCGCAAGTTTTCCTGCATAAATTGGCACATTTATTTCACGCAAGAGGTACGGAATTCCTCCGATATGATCCTCATGTCCGTGTGTTATGAATAAACCTTTAATTTTATCTTGGTTTTGAATCAGGTAGGTGTAGTCTGGAATAACATAATCAATACCTAGTAATTCATCTTCAGGAAATTTAATTCCGGCATCGATTAAAATTATTTCATCCTGAAATTGGACACCATATGTGTTTTTTCCAATTTCTCCTAATCCACCTAATGCAAAAACTGCTGTTTGGTCATTCTTTACGAATTTCATTACTTAGACAGTCTCCAGGGTAAAATGTTCGGATTGTTTTTCATATTTTAAATGTGCATCATCCAATGGATGGATATATTCAATATTTATATTATACTTGCGATCGTATAACTTATTTCGTACCTCTTTTTCTGAATCAGCCTCAACATAAAGGCTTTGTGTCCGTTCGCGTACAGGGACTTCTCCTGGTAATTCCTGATAAAAAACTTTAAAAATCATTTCATCTCTCCTAACTTCTTTTTTCACTCTATTTTTTTGCAGTTAAAAATAAAAACTTTCTTACTGCATAAGCGTAACTTTAAAATTGCATTCCGTAATTATACATTCCCATCCATATGATAATACTGGTCATTACTTAATAAGCTGACGGCATTAAGGCGAACAGCTGTTTTTCATAGCATTCACATGTGTGTCCGATCCAATCGCTTTAAAAATGCGCATTGGAATTAGTTGCAGTAAATTTGATTTAGTAACTTCTCTATTACATGATGGTTAACTCTGGTGGTAGTCCTTTTTACAAGTAGTAGGTACACGTCCTCTGCCTAAAAAATCCTTCCAGCGCTTTTTAAGCTTTTCTTTTAGGCGTTTTAACATGAGGTCTACATCTCCTTTCGATTATTTAAGAAAAGCACCAAAAAACGTTCTACCGATCCAACCCTCTTATTTACAGTATAATACTGTTTGAGGAAATTTGAAATAAAAACACTGCAATTGTTTAAAAAAAGGCTCATTTCTCCATATTAATAATTGCTTTTTACGAGTTTTCCTTATGTATATTTTTAGCTTATAAATGATTCTTATACCTTAAGATGATAATAGGGACCATACTAAGATCCCCGCTTATTAAAAACTATTCTATGGCTTTGGTGTTATCTGTCACTTTAAACGGATCATCTTTATTTATATGATCGTAGAACATAACACCGTTAAGATGATCAATTTCATGCTGAAAAACTATTGCGGCATAGTCTCTTAAACGTAACTTAAGTTCTGTGCCGTCCAAGCCAGTTGCCTTTACAGTAATTCTTGCATACCTTGGTACATATCCTTCCACATTTCTATCTACTGACAAACAGCCTTCTCCAGAAGTTAAATAGGCCGCTTCAACAGAGTGACTGACAATTTTAGGATTTATTAAGCCATAGCTATAAAGTTTTCCTTTTAAATCTTCAAAGTGAATTGCAACCAATCGTTTATTTATTGCCAATTGCGGTGCGGCTAACCCTACACCTGGCCTTAAATCATATTTGCTTGCTATTGTTTCATCCTGACTATTCTTTAAAAAAGTTAGCATATCATTTAAAAGTGATTTATCCTCGTCAGAAGCAGGAACTGGTACCTCATCTGCTGTTTCACGTAATGATGGATGGCCTTCCCTTACGATATCATCCATAGTTATCATGCATTGACACTCCTTACAGTTCGTAATGATAATATTTTAACATAATATGTATTAGTACATCATAAATTTACTATAGGACAAGTATAAATTAATGAAATTGAATCCTATTTTGTTCTGAAAATGTGTTATACTAAGGTATAAAATTTGCAGCTTAGATTGAAGGAGGATATTGACGCGTGGTGTTTAAAAAGTCGTTCTTAATTTTAATATTATTCTTATTAGCAATAGTTTCCGCATGTAGTGGGGCATCAACCTCAGAGAAGATTTATGATCATTTGGAGAAAGCGGTGGAATTAGAAGACACCTTTGTTAAGCAACAGGATCCAATTGTGGAATTGGAAAAGAAAGAACAGAAAATATATAGCCAAATTATTGATTTAGGCATGGATGAATTTGAAAAAATTAAGGAACTTTCCAAGCAAGCGATTGAAAATATTGAAAAAAGAAAAGAGAAAATAGAGCTTGAAAAAGAAAGTATAAATGCTTCCAAAGATGAATTCACCAAAATTGATGGTATGATTGAAGATTTGGAAGAGGATAAAGCTAAAGAGAGTG
>JBDNGJ010000073.1:0-9162 GCA_041689365.1 Virgibacillus sp. | reverse complement strand
TGAACATTTTGTGTCAATTTAACAATAATTACGTTCTATACTGGAGGGCGCGACTTCATTCTTCTAGGGCAATCAAAAATTTTGCGTGCTTAACCAATACATAAAGACCACCTAAACTTGAGCGACATCAATGTTCTGGTGGTCTTTTTTATGGCAAAACTTCCGATTGTCCCCTTAAAGAACGAGGATCCGAACCCAAGCTTAAAACGAGGGTTTTTTAGGAAATAACGGAATGAGGATCCGCCAAATCAGTAAACCTGATCCTCATTCCGTTAAAAATGGGTTCCTTCAACATAGGGGACTGAATTCACCTTTTAAAAAAGAAAAATGCAGGGAATTATAAAGATAAGGAACTAGCGATACTTCCGAAAGGGGCAAAATTAGAATGAAGCGGAATATTATATTAATGGTCTTATTAATTTTCTTATTAACTGGCTGTGGGTCAGGGACTACGGAGGATCAATCAATGGGAGAAGAAAAGGAGTCCACTAATCTTTCTTTTAAAACAATTAAAGTTGAAAATGCCCCGGATAGGGTTCAACAATGGATTTCGAAAAACAGATCTGAAAAAACAAAAAAGGTATTCAATGTCGACGGGATGACGTATGCAATTATCCTGCTTGGCGAAAAGCCAACTGGCGGCTTTAATGTAGAAATTGAACAAATACAGAGGGTGAAAACTAATTCCTCGCAATCAGATGGGCTTAACACTGTTAGCTACAAAGTGACAGAACCTGAAAAGGGAAGTGTTACTATACAAACGCTTACGTATCCGGTGACGATAGCGAAAATGGAGGGGGAAACAAGTCGATCATATCGGTTTCAAACATCAAAGCAAAAAGAATCTAAAGATACAGTGCTTATTGCGCCTCAAGAATTGACGAGTGATGGGAAAGTTAAATAAAAGTAAATAAATAATTAAACAGAACACTTGTTCTTGTTATGTTTTTAGGATACACTATATATAGCAAATACACCCCGGTATTCCACTTCATCAAACCACAAAGGATGTGCTAAAATGGAGTTAGCCACACTAGTACGAGAACAAGCAGACCCCTCACATTATACCCAGCATGATCAACTATTCAAAGAACTCATTCACACGTTTTTTAAAGAATTCATGGAAGAATTTTCCCCGATGTTCATAGACATATCGATTTTCATGCTACTAAGCTATTATCTGAAGAAGTGCATACCGACTTGCACAAAGGAAAGACCCGAAGATTGGATATAGTCGTTGAAACAAAACTAAAGGGTGAGGATACGGTCATTATTATCCATGTCGAACCGCAAAGTTATGTGCAAAAAGACTTCCATGAGCGGATGTATCACTATTATAGTTTGCTGTATAATAAATATCGGAAGCCAATTATACCGATTGCTGTTTTCAGCTATGATAAAGAGCGGGATGAACAAAACGCGTTTACGATAAGCTTCCCCTTTTTTCATGTATTAACGTTTAACTTCTTAACATTGGAATTACGAAAAAAGAACTGGCGCGACTATATCGAATCGGATAATCCTGTAGCCGCAGCGTTACTTAGTAAAATGGGATATTCCCTTGATGAACGAGTTGAAGTCAAAAAAGAGTTTCTACGGATGCTAACAAAATTGCAATTGAATCCAGCAAAAGAGCGCTTGATATACGGGTTTTTTGAGAGCTATTTAAAACTGAATGAAAAGGAGGAAGAAAAATTGAGAGAGGAAATTGAAAGAATGGACGATGGCGGAAAAGTTATGGAGCTTACAATTTCATATGAGGAAAAAGGCAAACAGGTAGGCAAACAAGAGGGCAAGCAAGAGGTTGCTATTGAGATGTTAAAGAAAGGATTCTCAATTGAAGTCGTTTCTGATGTCACTCATATTGAAAAAGAAGAAATTGAAAAAATAGGGAAAACGTTATAATGCTATAGTGAATTTGAATCCCAGGACTTAAGATGCAGTCTTGGGAGATTAATGTAAGTGATAAAAGTGCAGGAGGAATTACATATGAATAGGCGAATTATCTTAGATTGTGACCCAGGACATGATGATGCGATGGCCATGATGCTTGCTGCGTCAAAACTTAGCAACTTGAAGCTTGAGGCGATTACGACCGTAGCAGGTAATGTTGATGTAGAAAAGAATACAATGAATGCTTTAAGGTTATGCGATCTTCTTGGATTAGATGATGTTCCTGTAGCAAAAGGAGCAGTACAGCCACTGATCCGTAAAATGAAAGCTGCTGCACATGTTCATGGTAAGAGTGGGTTGGATGGAACAAGTCTTCCTGATGAGCCGATTAAACAAATCATTAATCAGCACGCTGTAGACTTAATCATTGAAAAAGTTACAAACTCGGATGGAGATATTACAATTGTGCCAACCGGACCATTGACGAATATTGCACTGGCAATTAGAAAAGCACCGCAAATCATTCCGAAAATAAAGGAAATCGTATTAATGGGTGGTGGGACATATGGCAATAGAACACCAGCAGCAGAATTCAATATTTATGTTGATGCTGAGGCAGCTAAAATTGTCTTCGAAAGTGGAGTGCCAATTGAGATGTTTGGCCTAAACGTTACACACCAAGCGTTGGCAACTTCAGACAGAATGAAGGAAATGTCTGCTATCAACAATCCAGTTGCAAGAGCTATTATGCAAATGATGAATTTCTATTCGCAAATATATCAGGGTAAACTTGGATTTGCTGGAGCTGCTGTACATGACCCTTGCCCAGTTGCTTACCTGATTGACCCCACAATGTTTGAAATGGAGCGCGTGCGTGTAGACATTGAGACAAAAGGGGAATTCACCTACGGGATGACCTGTGTGTACACAAACGGAATGACAGATAGGGAACAGAACGTGAATTTTGCTCGTAAGCTGAATCAGGACAAGTTTTGGGATTTATTTATTCGTTCGTTAAAATCGTATTCCTAATTATACATGCCCTGCATTTAGAGAAAAAATCAAGCCTCCTAAAAATAGCTTTAGAAGGCTTACTAAATTTAATGTAATGCGGTTTTAAGAAGTGCTACTTCCTGCAAGCACTTCCTCGGCCTGCTCAAGTTGTTTACGAACTTGGTTTTCTGCCGTGCCGCCTGTGCTGTTTCTGGCATCTACAACATGCTTTGGCTCGAGTACAACATAAATATCTTCCTCAAATAGATTACTAAAGGATTGGTATTCTTTCAGTGTCAACGCAAGTAAATATTTCTTTTGCTCAATGGCATAAAGCACGATTTTTCCAATTATCTCGTGAGCCTGACGAAATGGTAAGCCTTTCGTAACCAGGTAGTCCGCGATATCCGTTGCATTCGAATAATCCTGATCAATTGCACTGTACATGTTATCTTGTTTCACTTGCATCGTTTCAATCATCGGTGCAAGCAGTCTTAATGAGCCATCAATTGTTTTAACCGTATCAAGAAGTCCTTCTTTATCTTCCTGCATATCCTTATTGTAAGCAAGCGGGAGACCTTTCAGGACTGTTAATAGCCCGAATAAATTACCATGGACACGTCCGGTTTTTCCACGCAATAGCTCTGGTACATCAGGATTTTTCTTTTGTGGCATAATACTTGATCCGGTACAAAAGGAGTCATCTAACTCGATAAAATCAAATTCCTGACTCGACCATGTGACAAGTTCCTCTGATAACCGGGAAATATGCGTCATCATAATCGATGAAATGGATAGGAATTCCATGACAAAATCACGATCACTAACAGCGTCCAGGCTGTTCGGATATACTGTGTCAAACCCCAGTAATTCTGCGGTACGTTCACGGTTAATGGGAAATGTCGTTCCAGCTAATGCACCAGCACCTAATGGCGACCAGTTAACTCGCTTTAAACTATCGTTCAGGCGTTGTTTATCCCTTTCCAGCATCCAGAAATATGCAAGCAAATGGTGTGAAAATAATATAGGCTGTGCACGTTGCAGGTGTGTATACCCTGGCATAATGACAGCTATATTTGCTTTTGCTTGCTTGATAAAAGCTGCTTGGACGGACTCAACAAGTTTAATGATTTCTTTTGTTTTGTTGTTAACGTAAAGATGGATATCTGTTGCAACTTGGTCATTACGGCTTCTTCCAGTGTGGAGTTTTCCGCCAACAGGTCCAATTTCGTCAATGAGCATTTGCTCGATGTTCATATGGATGTCTTCATTGCCAACCGTATAATCTTGCAGTCCATTATTGATTTTCTCTTCAATGATTTTGAGGCCGCTGATTAGCTTGCTTGCTTCATCACTCGTAATAATTTCACATTCAGCGAGCATCGTAACGTGGGCAATGCTTCCTTCTATATCTTCCATTGCAAATTGCTGATCAAACTCAATGGATGCTGTGAATTCTTCTACTAGTTCGTTGGTTGATTTAGTGAAACGCCCGCCCCATAGCTTTGACATTTGTAATCCTCCCTACTGTTTAACCGGATCAGATGTTTTTTTATTGATTTCGGCATGTACTTTCGTTGGTAATCCCCACAGTTTGATAAACCCAACTGCAGCTGTATGATCAAACATGTCACCTTTTTCATAGGTAGCTAGTTCTTCGTTGTATAAGCTATATTCGGACTTCCGGGCAACAACGAATTGATTTCCTTTAAAGAGCTTAACACGTACTTTTCCGGCTACAGTTTTTTGAGTCTCCAAAACAAATGCATCAATCGCGGGACGTAACGGTGAATACCACAGACCTTCATAAATCATCTTTGCATATTGCTGTTCAACTGTTTTTTTATATTGACTTACTTCTCTTGTATGTGTAAGAAACTCCATTTCCTGGTGGGCATTGATTAGGATTAAAGCTGCCGGGTTTTCGTAAACCTCCCGTGATTTAATGCCAATTAAGCGGTTTTCAATATGATCAATTCGCCCGACTCCATGTTTGCCACCAGCTTCGTTCAATGTCTCAATAATATCAACAAGTTCCATTGGTTCATCATTGAGTGCCACAGGGATACCACCTTCAAACGTGATATCAACATATTCAGATTCATCCGGAGTAGCCTCGATTGGATTAGTCCATGCAAATGCTTCCTCTGGCGCCTCGTTCCATGGGTTTTCCAGTACACCTGCTTCACAAGCTCTTCCCCAGATGTTTGCATCGATCGAAAATGGATTGTCTAAATTAGCTGAGACCGGAATACCTTTTTCTTTTGCGTAAGCTATTTCCTCATCTCGGGTCATTCCCCATTCTCTTACTGGTGCCACCACTTGAAGGTCAGGATTAAGCGCGTTGATAGAGACCTCGAAACGTATCTGATCATTTCCTTTTCCGGTACATCCGTGGGCAACAGCTACAGCGTTTTCCTGCTCTGCTACTTCGACAAGTAATTTTGAAATTAATGGTCTGCTTAATGCTGAGGATAATGGGTACTTGCCTTCGTATAGTGCGTTTGCTTGCAATGCTGGCATTAAATATTCTTTTGCAAGCATATCTTTAGCATCGATGACGATTGATTTGATGGCACCAACATTTAATGCCTTTTGACGAACTGTTTCTAAGTCCTTTTCTTCTCCTAAATCAATTGCCAGTGCAATAACATCATAATTATATTTTTCCTGTAACCATTTAATCGATACAGATGTATCTAAACCACCCGAGTATGCTAACACGATTTTTTCCTTAGACATGGTTAATCCCTCCATCTTCTAGTAATAGTTTTAATAAAGCTTTCTGTGCATGCAGGCGATTTTCCGCCTCATCAAACACTACTGAATGCGGTCCATCAATGATGCCTGCTGTAACTTCCTCTCCGCGGTGGGCAGGTAAGCAATGTAAAAAAATGAAATCCGATTTTGCGTTTTTACACAGGCTCTCGTTTACCTGAAAGGGTGTGAAAATTTTGTTTCGCTGATCATTCTCATTTTCCTGCCCCATACTCGACCATACATCAGTAACAACAATATCGGCATCTGTTACCACATCATACGGGTCGTTACTGTATTCTACTTTCGTACCATTTTGACGAGCTTCTTGCTTCATTTGCTCGAGTATCTCCTGATTTGGTTCATAACCGGTTGGGCAGGTGATAGCGATGTCCATTCCAACTTTTACTGCACCTTCAATCAATGAATGACACATGTTGTTGTTTCCATCGCCGAAAAAGGCAAGTTTCAGTCCTGAAAGTTTACCTTTATGTTCATAAATGGTTAACAGATCAGCAAGTACCTGTGTTGGATGGTGCAAGTCGGTCAATCCATTAATAACTGGGACAGTTGCATGCTGTGCATAGGATTCAACAATATCGTGGCTGAAAGTTCGAATCATTAAGCCATCAACATAACGGGATAACACGTTTGCCGTATCAAAAACTGATTCACCGCGCCCAATCTGACTGTCACTGGAACTGAGGAAGATGGCCTCTCCTCCAAGCTGAAGCATACCAACTTCGAATGAAACCCTTGTACGGGTAGATGCTTTTTCGAAAATCATTCCAAGAATTTTTCCTTTTAAATATGGCTCCAGTGTTCCTTCTTTTGTCTGTTTTTTTAAAGCAACAGCCTCGTCTAACAGTCCTATTGTTTCTGCTTTACTTAACTGGCCTAATGTTAAAAAATCCTTCTCATTTAATTTCGGTTTTGAAATTGTGTTAGCCACTAAAATCAAATCCTTTCCGCCTCATTATTAGGTTATGTATCATTATACGTATCAGTGAATAAAAATACAACAGTTATTTTACAAAATTATTAATTTTTTTGATAAACTTGAATTAATCAAATTTTTGATGAGGTGAAAAATGAATGGAAAGTGGACTATATGAATGGGGAAACAGAGAAAATATGACATTGGTGTTTCTTCACGGAATGGGGAGTACGGGTTTAAGCTTTGGAGAATTGGCACAGTATTTAACGGACTATCATGTCGTTTCATTTGATCTTGTCAGGAATTGGAGTCATAAGTCTATTTTAGAGGAAGAAACGTACCAGCCATCTTGTATGGCAGAAGAGGTTAAGAAAGTCGTTAAGGGCTTAAACAAACCGGAAATCTACCTTGTCGGACATTCATGGGGTGCACATCTCGCTTTGTATTATGCGAAGGCTTATCCGACGCAAGTTAAGGGTGTGATTTTGCTTGATGGGGGTTATATACAGGGAATAAGGAGTGACATGTTGGAGGATGAACTTGTAAATATAGAGAAATTTCAAAATAGTGTTCGTTTTTCTTCGTGGGAGGAATTTATACAATCAGAGAAACGTAAGATATCAAGATGTTCACCCGAGATTGAGGCAGCAGCCAGGGCACAGGTTACGGAGGTAAACGGAGAAATTCGGTTAGCTCTACCAGTTTCTGATGCCAAAGCAATTGTAAAAGGAATTTATGCCGAGCTAACAAGTAAGATTATGCAACAGATTATATGTCCGGTACTGCTGCTCAGAAGTACGCTTCCAAAAGAAATGGAAGGTTTTCGGAAACAGCAAGCTAACCACTTGCTTAAAAACACACCGAATGCACGAGTTCTTCCAGTACCCAACACAACGCATAATATTTATGCTGATGCTCCTAGTGAAGTTTCCAGGAATATCAAAGAATGGATTCAAGATAAGTCTGATTAGGCATGTAGGCGGCTTGTAAAGTGATTTCTTCTCCATTCTGATTAAATTTGTCTTTATCTTCATTGTAAAAATAATCCATGATCAGCAAATAAACCATTGATGCGATGAAGAAAAATAGTAGAATAATAGCGATCCAGGCAACCGAGGTTGTGAGAATCCTGAAAACCCTTGAGTCTTTCATTAGCTTTAATAAATGCATATTAACCCCCTCCAATTCAGGTTCTTATTTTTAATTCTATCAAAAAATAGCTGATAAATTAAATGTTTTCGCGTAATTATTTTGCCACAATAAAGAAAATTGTTAAGGGAGAAATGATACAAATGAAAATAGGAATTGATGCTGGCGGCACACTTGTAAAAGTAGCTTATTGGGAAAGTAATAATATTGTCTATCAAACGTTCCCTTCGCAAGCTACTGGAGATGCTGTCTCATGGCTATATAATACCTTTGAGAACCCCACTGTTTGTATCACTGGCGGGAAAAGCCAGTTGCTTGCTGAAAAACTAACGGCACCTGCCAAAACGGTGGTTGAATTTGACGCAACTAACCGTGGGATACAGTTTTTGGCTGGTCAGCAACGATATGCAATCGAGAATAATTTTATGTTTGTAAACGTTGGTACTGGAACATCAATTCACCTTGTTCGTGATAGGGGACAACAGCGGATTGGAGGAACTGGCATTGGCGGTGGAACATTAATCGGACTTGGCTACTTATTAACCGGAGTTGAGGATTATACAAGGATGTTACAGTTAGCTAGTAACGGTGACAGGGGCAACGCTGACCTTAAAGTGAAGGATGTCTTCGAGGGGGCGCTATCGCCAATATCCGGGGACTTGACTGCCAGCAACTTTGGAAAAAAGGAGTCAATGATAGCGCAAAGCCCTTCAGCTTCAGATATATTGGCAGCAATCATTGGCATGATAGGTGAAGTTGTCGTTACGATCAGTTCACAAATGGCAGTCCAAAACGACGTCGACTACATTGTTTATATCGGTTCGTCATTCCGGTCAAATCCCCTTTTGCAGGATATTATTGAAGAATACACTAGATTGGTAGGCATGGAGCCGGTGTTTCTGGAAAATGGTGAATATAGTGGAGCTGTTGGAGCCTTGTTATCACTTGATTAAAAATGAGCTTGGATCGTCGTCCAAGCTCATGTAAATAACTCAACTTTCTCATCTATAGAATAAGCTCATACAGCCATCTTGGTAATCTCAGAACGTTTTTAATTATTACTTTGACAACATTAATAAAAGTTTATTGTACACATTAGATATAAAATGTGAAGTACTTTTTAAAAAGTTTGAGTGCTATGATACCGCTGCGGAAATACACTTCGCTTTCCGTGGACGGCTGATGAGCCTCCTTGCTCCTACGTCGCTGCGTAGTCTCATCTAGGCTTCAGCTCGACGAACACGACGTTCTAGTGTCGGCGTTGGCCACAGGACGTGGCCGTCTTTAGCCGACCCACAGGAGCATTCCTATTGGGGAGACGTCCCCCCTCTTGAAACATAAAAAGGTCCTCCGTTAAGATGCAGATATACACAAAAACAAACATCTAAGGAGGACCTTACAAATGCATGATAATGTGAATGACAAAATTAATC
>JBDNGJ010000072.1:0-14262 GCA_041689365.1 Virgibacillus sp. | reverse complement strand
GCACGCTTTTCGTCATAATCAAGCATTTGCAGATGCACTTCAAACGCTTCACCCAACTTCATTTCAGCCAGATAACAAACATGATTTTCCATTGTAAAGACCGTATAGTGATTATTTTCGCGAAAGTCATCTGTAATTCCTACCAGCTTCATAAATCGATCGACGCCCCAGCTAAATGCGCGGACATATTCAGCATCATTCATATGCCCATTATAGTCAATCCAATCTTCTGGAACCTGATCATTAATAATTACTTTTGCTTCTCCCATATGTTACTCCCTCTCTTTCTATTAAAGTTTACCGGTTAGATTCGCCCCAGGCCAGTATTTTTCCAGTAATTGCTGCAGTTCAATTAAAAATTGATCCCTGCGTTCTTCAAGTTTATCCATGTCAACGCCTTCCGCCTGTTTTTCACATCCGGTGATGACCTTCTCAGCCAGTTCATCGGTTAACTCTGGTGCTACAAGTTTTGTCCACGGCAGCTTCAAGGCGGGTCCGAATTGGTGGAGCAAATGACGCATGCCCTGCTTTCCGCCTCCCATATGTAATGTTAGAAACGGTCCCATCAATGCCCAGCGTAAACCCGGTCCGTAGATGATAGAGGCATCGACCTCTTCCGTTGTAGCAATACCGTCATTAACTATATGAAGTGATTCCCGCCAAATAGCTTCCATTAATCGATCGGCAACATGTCCTTCGATTTCTTTTTGAACAACTAGTGGTTTCATATTAATCTTATCATAAAAATCTTTTGCTTTTTCGATAAAAAATAACGCTGTTTTGCTGCCGCCAACCAGTTCTACTAAAGGTATTAAGTAAACAGGGTTAAACGGGTGGGCAACCATAACGCGTTCCGGATGATGGGTGCAATCTGCCTGGAGTGTGCTTGGCAATATGCCGGATGTACTTGACGCAATCACTGTTTCCTCAGGCGTGAATTGATCTATTTCAGCAATAACCTTTCGTTTAAGCTGCTCACGCTCCGGTACGTTCTCCTGTACAAGATCAGCATGATGCAAAGCACGTTCAAGGTCTGTATCAAATGATAAGTCATGTAGCGAAGCATTATCTGCTAATCCCATCTGCTCCATTGCCGGCCAGGCTTGTTCGACTGAATCACGCATTCGTCTTTCTGCAGTTGGGTCAGGGTCTGTCGCTGTTACATGATAGCCGCTCGCTAAGAATCGTGTAATCCAGCCATTTCCAATCACACCAGTTCCGACGATGGTAATGTTTTTAATCTGAGATGTATCCGGCCCGGCCATGTCAAACCATCTCCCCGTCTTGTTTACGTAGTTTTAATAATTCTCGCGCATCCTGTGGCGTCATGATTTCGGATCCTAAACTATGGACAATTCCAACTGCCTTATCGACCAGTTGTTCATTCGTCGCCAGAGTGCCCTTTTTTAAATACATATTATCTTCCAAGCCAACACGTATGTTTCCACCCTGAATAACTGATTCAGCTACCATTGGCATTTGCATTCGTCCGATACCAAACGCTGCCCAGCTAGCATTATCCGCGACACGGCTTTTCATATATGCCAGTGTCTCTGCATCAGCTTCTGCTCCCCACGGAATTCCTAGGCAAAATTGGAACATTGGATCACCATCAATCAACCCCTCTTCCACCAATTGATTGGCAAATCGAACATGACCGGAATCAAAGCACTCCAGTTCTGGTTTAACACCACTTTTCTGAATTAGCTTTGCTTGTTTGCGCAACCAATCTGCAGGGCTTACGTAAACCTGATTTCCAAAATTGACACTCCCGCAATCAAGCGTACAAATTTCAGGCAGAAGCATACCCACAGGCTCATGGCGCTGTTCAGGGGTTTGCATATCAGTATCCTCACCACCTTTAGCAGGATCAGTATCACTTGGAACCCAGTCACCACCGCCACCTGCAGTTACATTAATAATTACATCAGTATCTGCTTCCCGTATTCGTTCGACTACTTCTTTAAAAAGTTCCACATCATGGCTTAGCCCACCTGTTTTTGGATCGCGCACATGAACATGGGCAATCGTTGCACCCGCTTTTGCCGCTTTAATGGATGAATCCGCAATTTCTTTTGGTGTTACAGGTACATTCGGGTTTTTTGAGGTGGTATCTCCCGCACCTGTTACCGCACACGATAAGATAACGTTTTTATTCATGTAATTCCTCCTGACAGTTGTCCATTTTTTCTCCTGCTTATACTGTTCACTAAAAACAGCCATTTTATTATTTTTATCGACTCTCAATGTCTTCTGCAAACTACTAAGAAAGATTAATGTTTGTGTATATCTTGCTAAGTTATAGAAAAGCTATCTGTAGAAAGGGTGATATCGATATGAACAAAAATTTGATTGACTGGCCAACATTTATAGGTGCTCTTATATTACTCCTCGCTGTTTCCATTCCACTTGCTGTTTTCCCTGAAGCAGGTAAAGAGATTGTAGGTGCTGCAAATGAATTCATGACAGGGAATTTTGGCGTACTCTACTTATTGGGTGGACTCGCAGCTTTCGCATTTTTGGTCTTTGTTGCGTTCAGCAAAAACGGCCGTATTAAACTTGGTGACGAAGATGATGAAAGGGAATTTGGAACCATTTCATGGGCGGCAATGCTCTTTGCTGCGGGGATCGGTTCGAGTATTCTTTACTGGGGGATGATCGAATGGGCTTACTACTATCAAGGTCCGCCATTTGGCATAGAGGGTAGCTCCCGCGAGGCGATAAACTGGGCACCTGCATATGGTATATTCCACTGGGGCCCAATCGCCTGGGCAATTTATACACTCCCAGCACTGCCGATTGCATATTTTTATTACGTAAGAAAAAAACCCGTTTTGAAGATTAGTGAAGCTGTAAGGCCTGTTCTTGGACGATGGGTCGATACACCACTAGGAGTAGTTATCGATGTCCTTTTCATGTTTGGACTAATGGGTGGTGCAGGAACAACACTTGCACTAGGTACCCCGATGATTGCTGAGGGTGTTAATTCTATCACTGGCTTACCCGTGAACCTAACCTTAAAAGCTGTGATCATGCTGATTTGTACAGCTATCTTCGCTATAAGCGCCTATTCTGGTTTGCGTCGCGGTATCAAAGTGTTGAGCGATATCAACTTATGGCTTGCCATCTTCATCTTATTATTTATCTTTATCTTCGGCCCGACCTTATTTATCAGTGAAACGACATTGACCAGCATCGGTCTAATATTCGATAACTTCTTTAAAATGGCGACATGGCTGGAACCATTTGGTAATATAAGCGGATATACTGAAACAGGATTCCCTGAAGCCTGGACAGTATTCTACTGGGCATGGTGGGTTGTTTACGCCCCATTTGTAGGATTATTTGTCGCTCGTATCTCTCGAGGCAGAACGATACAAGAAATGATTTTCGGTACGATGATGTATGGCACAATAGGCTGTATCTTGTTTTTTGGAATTATGGGGAACTATGGATTGCATTTGCAGCTGACCGGAAGCTTTGACGTTATTGGTTTCATGAATAATAATGGTGCACCTGCAGCTATAATCGCCATTATGAACCAGCTCCCAATGCCCGGTATTATGGTTACCCTTTTCACCATTCTGGCAATTATTTTCCTGGCAACGACTTTCGATTCATCATCCTATATATTGTCTGCTGTTGTGCAGAAGGAAGTGAAGGGAGAACCGCTGCGCTGGAATCGCCTCTTCTGGGCATTCACACTTTGTCTGATGCCACTTGTTCTGATGATTGTCGGTGACCTCCAGACGCTGCAAACAGCAAGTATTGTCGCTGGATTCCCGGTCATTTTCATCATGGCATTGATGGCATGGTCATTTATGAAAGCATCCAATGAAGATATAAGGGCATCCAAGGATTATGAGCCTCCAACAATTCATATTGATCATCGTGAAACAAAAGAGCTTCGCCGTAAAAGAAGAGAACGTCGATCTGCGCTGGAAGCCCTGGAAGGTAAGGATATAAACAAAGATAATAAGGATGATAAATAGACATTGTCATGCAGAGGTAATTTCTCTGCATGATTTGGGAGAAGCCACCGCGGTCACAAATCTCCATTTTTTTCGATGATTTTGCCTTCCAGATTACTGGAATAATAAATTGACGATGTGTGGTAAAAAAAGTTGGTTGTTTGAATACAAAGTACTTTAATTTGATCAGATTGATATCCAATCTATTGGAAAACGTAATATGGGAAGGAGGCAGTTACAATGGAAAATGCTTGGCTATCTTTAATTCCATTTATAATTGTTATCGGATTATCTATTTGGCTAAAAAAAATCCTGCCAGGACTTGTGCTTGGCCTCCTCGTTGGGGCTTTGCTTGTTGAATTTAGTGTGTTAGGCGGGTCGCAGGAAACTGTCAATTATATCGTGACGACTTTATCTGACGAAAATAACATTAAGATTATTGCTTTTCTTTATTTATTTGGTGGCCTTATAGGCATGATGAACATCTCAGGTGGAATTAAGGGTTTTTCAGAGTGGATTGGCGATAAAATAGATTCGCAGCGTGGTTTGCTAAGCTTGATTTGGCTTACACTGCCATTTACATTCATGATGCCGATGTTCCGGATTATGATGATCGGCCCAGTGGTTAAATCGCTGATGAGTGAAATGAAGATATCCAAGCGAAAGGTCGGTTTCACAATGGATGTATCGACCAGTTCGGTAATTGTCCTGTTACCTGTAGCGACTGCATTTGTCGGTTTTATGGTCTCACTTGTCGAGGGTGGAATTCAGAAACATAATCTTGATATGGATCCATATCAAATTTTCCTGCTCAGTATTCCGTTTAACTTTTTTGCCATCGTTATGTTGATCATTGGACTGATTCGAACATTCTGGTCATCATCTGAGAAAGAAGTGGAAAAAAAGAAATCAAATGAGGAAGAAAGCTACCACCGTAAAGGAATTAAAAAGGAGTTATCGATGGTAGAAGCACAGCCATGGAACCTGATTGTGCCTTTATTTTTATTACTGGGATTGTCATTATTCCTTTTGTGGCAAGATGGTGTTGCTAAGGGGGCGGACACTATTTTCCAGGCATTTTCAGAGGCCGATGCAACGTTTGTTATGCTGCTGGCGGTATTTATCACACTAATAATCACCTTTGTTTTTTACATGATACGTAAGCAGGAATTAGGGGAAACAATCTTCCACTTCTTTGATGGCGGAAATCAGCTGATGCAAGCGATTATTCTGCTTGTACTCGTTTGGGCATTATCGCTCGTTGCGGAGGATCTTGGGTTTTCCCAGTTCATCAGCTCAACGCTCGGCTCTTTTTTACCAAGCTTTACTATTCCAGCCATCATATTTCTCCTTGGATCGGTTGTTGCCTATTTCATTGGATCATCCTGGGGAACGTGGGGCTTATTCATGCCGCTCGGAATAGCACTGGCTGTATCGACAGGGGCGTCAATTCCTTTGACGGTCGGGGCTGTATTTGCAAGTGGTTCATTTGGGGCCATGACATCTCCACTTGGCGACACAACTATAACAACCGCTTCCATCCTGGAAATGCCTCTGGTCGACTATGCACGCTATAAATTAAAAATTTGTTCTATCGGTGTAGGAATAGCTGTTGGGATATATCTTGCCGTTGGGTTCTTTTTTGTATAAGCAGTAAAACACCCCCGCCTTATTGTAGATGTTTTGGCGAGGGTGTTTTTGGATTATCTTTATCTAATTCGTTAAAAATATCTTTCTGGTTGGTTACTTGTGTCAGTTGGGTGTTCAATTGTGTTAATTGCTGGTTAAGCTGCTGAATTTCTTTACTTGGCGCTAACTGATTCAGTGTTCCTTGTATATCAGTTGCCAGCTGCTGAAACTCCTTCTTCGTTACTGGCTGCGCTTCTTTTTTCAATGTGAATCCTACCTGACCATTTGGTTCCAATGTTGCCCACTCTACGTCACTTATATTTAACACATTTTTAAGACGAAGGTTCATCTCAAGCTGATCAACGGTTAGCCTTAACTTTTTAAGGGTTTTTTCCTGCAACTGTCCATTTTTGATTAGAACTTTAGATTTTCCGGTGATAACTTTTTCAAATAAATTTCCTTTAACTTGTGCATATTCCATTAAAAATAATGTAAAAACCAATACTGCCCCTACAGCAAGCGTCTGCCATATGTTACTGCCAGCGACTGGCTGTATAAGCAGTGAGCCAATACCAATCATAATTACTGTTTGCGGAAGCGTCATTTGGGAAATAGACTTTCTGCCTGCAATCCTTAATAGGAATGTTCCGCCTAAAACGATAAGCACTGCCTTCCAAATCCAATCAAGCTCCATCAACCAAACTCCTTTATCATTTGATAGGCTTAGTTTGACATGATTGGCGATTATTATACGAAAGGAGATAGTAACAAAAGTGTTTTAACCAAAGTAAAATCCGAACTAAGATTCAAAATTCCTGAAATAGAATTCGAATTAGTTCGGATTTATTTGTTGCTGATTAGATGTATGATGCGAAGTAGTGTGGAAAAATAATTTCAGTCTAGGACACCGCTGCGGAAATACACTTCGCTTTCCGTGGGCGGCTGTTGAGCCTCCTTGCTCCTACGTCGCTGCGTAGTCTCATCTAGGCCTCAGCTCCCACAGGAGTCTCCGTGTATTTCCTACGCTGTTGACTGGAGTAGGAATCGCTATAGAATAAATCTGTGACAGCACTTCATTAGTCAGGGTGAGCGGAGGGTGGTGACTCCTGCGGGAACCGGCTAAAATCGGTCACGTCCTGTGACCAACGCCGGTACTAAAACGTCCTGTTCGTCGTAGCAACAGCTGAAGATCCCGCAGGAAGCGGTTTTTGCTTCCGAGGAAGCTGAAGCGTTGCCCGCGGAAAGCATCCGCACGTAGCGACCCCGGACGGTGGGACGAGAGTTTTTAGAGATTAGAATTTCAGTTACCTCCCGACCTCTTCCGTTATTTATTCATTTTCGAGAAAAAATCACCTAGTGGGTCTTCCTCATTTTCCTTAGGCTCTTCTTTTTCCTGATGCAGTTCATCTAATTTATCCAAATCCACCGCGTCTAAATTAATTTCCTGTTCTTCATTTGCGGCAGCAGTTTCTTCTTCCTGTAAATAAAGCGCCTCTTCCACATCACGGGAATTACTGTTTAAGGACGCAAGCAAAGTTGTTGCCCGCATCGGATCCTGAAGTAACTGGTATAAAATACTGCCTATCAATGCTTCGGAATGCTCATGCTTTAACCAGCTTTTCTGCTCTTTGGTCAGTTGCTTCGGAAGTGGAACCGTTAATGTTTCCCGTTCTCTTGCAAAGGTCTCGTTAACGCCTCTAAGCACATATTGTGCGATTTCACTTGAAAAATTCCGGCGTTCCGTTTCCTTCAGTCGCTGCAGTTGCTTTAATAAGTAATCAGGTGTATCTGACGGGACACGAAACGTGATCGATTGCCCGCGTTCGATGCTCTTTTTTGAATCTCGCATACTATCACCCTACTTTTCTTTCGTTGTTTCTTGTTCCTTTACTTCTTTTGGAGCATTTTTAATTGTAAATTCAGTAATTAGCTTATAATACGCATTAGCCATCATCCAGATACTCTCATTTTCATCTTCAAAAAAGTCCAGGTTGTAGCCATCTAGTTTGTTATTAAGTGCCTTCAGATAATCCTTCAGAACCGCTGATCCGCCACCAACAAAATAACAGATTTCCGATTGGGAATTTTTTTGCCATACGTTGCGCAGATAACGATATTCTTTCTTAGCAAGCTCAAGCAAAATGCGATCGGTAATGTCATGGACGTTCGTCCGACTTCCTTTCACCATAATGTGATGACGGTCATTTTTCCGAGTAATTATATCAACCACATCACGGCGACTGTCGAGTTCTACACCATGCCTTGTACGAATTTCTTCACGGATTTCCTCTAGTGACTCGGCCACACCAAGATGGAATCCTTGTGCTTTATCATCGTCAACATTCCGGTTGCGAATAACAGCGATGTCTGTTGAAAGTCCGCCAATATCCTGAATCAGAATTTGTTTATCAATTAATTCCTTATTAATAACATTAAGATCATTATCCATAATCAGGTTCACATAAGCTGCAAAGCCCTCCGGATATACTTTTACTTCATCAAATTTAATATTTACTTTTTTCCCTTGGTGTTGCGGTGTTACTAGGAACTCAACCTGATGGACTGAACCAAGCAATTGGGAACGGTATCCTACATCTTTCCCTTCCTTTACTTCTCGTAATGGAAGACCTGTCCCAAGTGTATAGTTTGCATCAATTACATCTTTTTTTGTTGCCTTAAATGCATCACTGCTTACTGCGTCATAAGCGATAGAAGCAAATAGCATTATTAATGTCTGATCTTCCTCCGATTTGCTGCTTCCTGGATCAAGTTCTGTTGAATTATTCGTTTTCGTTGCAAGATTACCGACTCGATATACCGCATTATTTTCTTCCAGGGCAGGGGAGTGGACACGAATGTGCAGGTTATCTATTGGATCCTTTTTATCAAGGTCTTCAATACCAATAACCGGCCTGTCCTCCATATCCCTCGCAATTACATTTGGTATGTAGCAATTGCTTTCCATTTTCCCAAAGTTTGCCTTTAATGCATCATTTCCTACATCGACTGCTGCAATTCTAGATTTTGTCATGTTTGTATTTCTCCTCTCGTGAAAATGAACTTGCTAGTATAACGTTAATAGATTTGCTTGAATAACGCAATCGGACTTTTATCGTATTCTTTCTTGTATACATGTTTTCACTTTTGTAAACACCTGCATAACAACTTGTGCACGCTTTTGTGTACAAGAAAACGCAAATGCAATCGCCTTGTGTTCATTTCGTAAACATGTACACATCATTGTGTACACTTAAAACTCAAGCTACTGATAACGCTATTTTTATAATTATCTGCCATAAAAATGATAGTTATGGTATGATAAAGATTATTATATAGGTTATATGGCCTATGCATCTACAAAGGGAGGCCTCTCTATGTTGCGAGTCAAAATCTTCATTATAATGCTATTTTTAACTTCCTTCATTCTGGCTTTACTGTCAGGACCACTTTCCATAGAATCCTCTACATTTATGAAGGCCCTTGCATTGTATTGGCTCTTCTCAACCCTTTATACACACCTGAGAGTAAAATCATCAAGCGGAAAGTTAAGTATGGATTACGGTGTGTCCTATAGCATGTCAATTGGACTGTTCGCTGGACCGCTTGGACTATTTATCTATGAAGCTCTTTACGGTTTTTCTGTATATATCATTCGAAGCGTAACGAAGACCGGTGATCCGGATGAATTTTTACATACATTTTATAATATAGGCTCGTTTGCACTTAATAACACCATTGCCTTCTACTTGTTTTTTTATTTCTATCCCAAATTCCAAAGCATTCCATTTGGATTTTGGCTGCTAATTATTATGCTGGCAATGGTTGTTGCCCTTCTTTCAGATATATATCTAATAACAATATCCTATTTTTTCGGAGATATCAGATCCCCGAAAGAAGCAATTAACTTCATTAAAAGCCGCAGTATAACAGATTTGGGTAAAATAGCTTTCTCAAACGGTTTCCTGCTCGTGTTCTTACAATCAGAAAGCTGGCAAATGGTTATCGCCCTATTTATCTTAAACTATTTGGTCAGTCGTTCATTTGTCGATAAATCGCTTAGTATTCAACATAAAGTGGAGCGTGACAAATTTGAACAAATGGCGTATACCGACTTTATGACAGAGGTTTACAACCGTGCTTTTATGGATAAGAAAATGAAGGAATTTAATTTATCTGGTGAATATTTGGGGATAATTGTTGCGGACATAGATAAATTTAAGCAATATAATGATAATTATAATCATGCTGTCGGGGATAAGGTTATTCAGAGTTTTGCCACCACTTTGCACAGATACCTAAATGATGAAGACTTTCTGTTCAGAACAGGTGGTGAAGAATTTACGATTTTCCTAAGAAACAGATCATTTGAAGAATGCTCGGTACTTGTTGAACAAATGCGAGATGGTGTGGTGAATAGCCCAGTTCATGCGGAATTTCATTCAAAAAACGTATCAATTTCATATACAGCTTCATTTGGCTTATATTTCTATAAAACTAATAAGTATCTATCTATTGAAAAGGGTTATATCTATGCCGACCACCTATTACTTCGTTCAAAGGAACTTGGTAAAAACCTTGTATCAGTAAAGAATGGCATGGCTGATCTACCATTGTCCGTGAGATATTCAGAGTGAGGAACCTAATGTCGAATGGGCGGAAGTTCTACCCCTGGTTCATCCATTAATGAAATCTGAAGCTTGTGTTCATAATTAATGGAGGCATAGAAAACGTCGTCTAAATTATTAATATTCCTATTGGATAATTGCTCCGTTAGCCAATTTTCATCCAGATTCAGGCCGTACAGCACATCGGAATATATATTCCCCTCTACGATAACAGGAAAGGTTATTGATGAGGTTGTTTTGGCGATGTCCAAATCTTGTGCAGTAACTGGATTACTGGATGCTTTTTTCAATACACTTAATGATCCATTGGCTTCAATGATAGCCGTCTCAACTTCATTCAAATCAAATACATTCTTCTCACGGAGCATCTGCAGGATATTGTCAATGGAATAACGCATCTGTTTCATGTTTTTATGCAACAGTTTGCCATCCTGGACAACGATGGTTGGTTCGAATGTCAGTAGTCTGCCAATTTTCCGATTGGAGATTTTCCATTTAGCTACAACTTTTTGAAGTACAGCAATAGCAATAATTGCAACTGCAGTTGGAAGATGGTGTATATTCGGATCTGCTATGTCAGCACCTACCACCGCGCCCAATGTTACGATAATCAGAAAATCGAATATTGGTAACTCCCCTATCGCACGTTTACCCATGAAAATTGTTACGAGGAGTAATAAAGGCAAAATCGTCACAATTCTGCCAAGAATGATAAGTAATTCCTTTAATGTTTCCAGCATGGCTAGCCCCCCCTTACTGATAATCTCTTCTGCTATAGATTTTGGTTAAAATATGATACTAGCATTCTTTCCTGTAATAGTCCTATTCATACATTGATAGATTTCATGGAAGATGAGATTTTTAAAGGCGGCATTAGGCCACATATCAACCATTCATGTTATCATTGTTATGCTTAATAGTAGGAGGCAGTAATAGATGGGTGATAAGAAGGGAATTTTATTTGTATTAATAGGTGCAGGCAGTTTTGGGTTCACGCCTGTTTTTGCCAAACTAGGATTCAGCAATGGATTTACACTCGGGCCCAATTAATATTGTCCAAATGCTTATATCTCTTGTTTTCCTGTGGGGCATCGTCATCGTAAAACGCTCTTCATTCAGGGGATTAAACAAGAAGAACATAAAACAGATTATGATAACTGGCTCATTTGTCGGCCTAACAAGCATTTTTTACTATGGATCGATGATATATCTTCCCGCTTCACTAGCAATTATACTATTATTTCAGTTCGTTTGGATTGGTATCCTATTTGAATGGATGTTAAGTAAAGTAAGACCAGGCATGGTAACATTATCGGCAATGGCTCTTATATTAATAGGCGTGTTTTTTGCCTCAAATATTCTAAATGGCAGTCTGGAGAAGTTGCCTGCGATGGGATTTGTATTTGGGATACTTGCGGCATTTACATATGCAGCATTTATAAATTTCAGCGGAAAAGTAGCAACAGAGGTTGATCCTTGGGTCCGTAGTTCGTTGATGGTTACAGGTTCTACCGTACTGGTACTTTTGATTTTTATAAGGGATATACCGTCTATCCCAGTGACTGATGGATCTCTATGGATTGTAACTGCGGGGGTTGCCTTATTCGGATCCGTTATGCCGCCATTATTTTTCGCGCTTGGAGCGCATTTAATTTCAGGTGGTCTTGTAAATATTCTTAGTTCGTTTGAATTACCAGTGGCTATTATATCTGCAAGTATCATCCTCTCCGAATCCATCACACTTGTCCAATGGCTAGGAACGTCATTGATTATAGTTGCTATTATCTTGAATGAATTAGGGAGTATGCGGTTTTCCATTAGCGAACACTCGGATAAGTGACTAAGACATAGCATTTTTGAAGAGCATGAAAAAACCAATCGCTGAATATGGCTATTGGTTTTTTGCTTAGAAACTATACTGTTTTCTTCTCTTTATTTTTCTTAATTTGTTTGCTTCGAAGTTGTCCGCATGCTGCGTCAATATCTGCTCCGTTTTCCCAGCGAACACCACAATTAATGCCGTTTTGTTTCAATGTTTCATAAAACGCCTGAATTGTTTCTGAATCACTACGCTGATATTGGTTATCATCAACTGAATTATATGGAATTAAATTCACATATGTCAGGTGCTTCTTATCACCAAGCAGTTTAGCAAGCTGTCTAGCTTCGGTCTGATGATCGTTTACATCCTTCAGCATGATATACTCATACGTTATGCGGCGATTTATTTTTTCCAGATAATAATCGACAGAATCCATGAGCTTCTCAATCGGAAATGCCCTGTTTATTTTCATAATTCGTGTTCTCAGTTCGTTATTTGGTGCATGTAATGAGATGGCAAGGTTGACCTGTGTACCGGCATCAGCCCAATCATAGATTTTGTTTGCAATACCACTTGTTGATACCGTGATATGTCTTGCACCAATGCATAGACCTTTGTCATCGTTCACGACATTAATAAAGTCCATCAGATTTGTGAAGTTATCAAATGGCTCACCAATTCCCATAACAACGATATGACTAACGCGCTCACCTTCATCTTTTTCATCAAGATGCTTTTGTACATTCATGATCTGTTCAACAATTTCGCCGCTATTCAAGTCGCGACTCTTCTTCAATAGACCACTCGCACAGAACGTGCAGCCAATGTTACAGCCTACCTGTGTCGTTACACAAACAGATAATCCATAATTGAAACGCATTAACACCGTTTCAATAATATTACCATCTGACAGCTTGAATAAATATTTAATCGTACCATCCGTTGATTCTTGCTTGATTTCCTCTGACAATGTGTGAAGAACGAAATTCTCTTCCAGAAGTGCGATCGTTTCCTTGTTCACATTTTTCATCTCAGAGAACGCTGTGACGCGTTTTTTATAAAGCCAGTTCCACACCTGATCAGCACGGAAGCGCAGTTGACCATTATCCATTAACCAGTCTGTTAATTGTTCATATGTTAGTCCATAAATGGATGTTTTACTCATTTTGTACCCTCATTTCAAACATTGCAATTCTTATATTGTACTATATTACTGCATCAATCGCAACGTCGCAAATACAAACCTGATAATCAATCATCACTTCAGCGTTAAAAGATTGATTTCCGGTGGATTAAATAATCGAAACTTTAAAAAAGATAATGCATCACTGCTTCCTAAGCCTGCGCTGACATATTGTTTCGTTTGCTTATACTCCCACAGTCCTTTCACACGATTGTTTGACGGGAAAAAGCTGCTTTTATTCCATGGCTCTGGGACAAAAAGTGCTCCAACAAATGGCAGTCGAAATTGTCCCCCATGATAATGTCCAGCCATTATCAGGTCATAGTCCCTCCAAATAGTTTTATCGTTCGTTTGGATAAAATCAATTCGGTTATCTGCCACTGGATAATGGTTAAGAGCAATTACAACATCTGCTTCGTCTACATCGTCAAGGAGTTTCATGTCCTGCCATAACTGTTTTTGGTATGTAAGATAGTTCTCATTTGAATGATATGGTGGTGTGACGATTCCCTCACTTGTGCCCACATATTCAGGACTGCTTATTATCGACAACTCGAAGTTAACAAAATGAATATTCGTCCCTTCCAGTTTAACCGTATCAACAGACTCTAATAATTCAACGCCTCTTTGTTCCATACCTTTAATAAACTCACTTTTTTCAATGTCAGGGGTAAGTTGATAACTATAGGGGTCATCATTCCCCGGTACGAACCAGGCATTTTCTTTATCCGTTAGCCCATCAATTATCGAATAAAAGGAGTTATAATTAGTGCTTTCTGTATTGTCGAGGATATCTCCTGTAAACACAATCGCATCATAGTCAATCTCATTAATAGCGCCGACCAATCGCTTCTGATTGTTACCAAATTCTTTTTCCTGCAGATCAGAAACCTGAAGAATCCGGAAGCCTTCAAGCTCTTTTGGCATATCATCAATTGCGATATCTTCCTCTGTGACGGTAATTCGATTGTTATCCCAAACAATATAACCAATAAAGATGAAAATACCGAGCAAAGCCCCTAGTAAGATTCT